>DAIRER010000117.1:0-6198 GCA_036795495.1 Pseudobdellovibrionaceae bacterium
CAAATGCACCTGGATGCCGGTGGCTCTGTCATTATTTTTCCTTCAGGAGAAAATTCTTTAAAAAAACAATTGTCTGATACCTACCCCATGGACCCAGATTGGAAAATGATGGTCGCCAGTCTTATAAGACAAAAACCAGATACAAAAATTCTTCCTGTTTTTGTTGATGGCTCATCCTCTGAAGGCTACCACCGAATTAAACGCCTACGCCCTCAATTTGTTTCTGATTTTTTTGTCCCCATGTTTCACATGAGAGAAATTGCACACAATATCGATAGCACCTTTAAATTGGCCTTCGGAACTCCCTACTCTGGTACTGAACTTTTACAGCTTTTTCAGGGAAAACTACCTAACCTCATGGAATATATTCGCGCAGAAACTCATCTATTAAGAGGACGTCTTGAAAAAAACAGCCCAGCCAAACTAGAACAAGAACAAATTATTTCCCCCATTTCTAAAGAGCTTTTATTCAGTGAATACTCAAAAATGACCCTTCTTTTTTCGCAAAATAAAATAAATGTTTACATAGCGAAGGGCGAAGAAATCCCCCATCTTCTCAATGAGCTTGGACGTATCAGAGAAAAAGTCTTTCGCACTGTCCATGAGGGTACTGGAAAAAGCCAAGACAACGATAAATACGATATTTATTATCATCACGTTGTGGCAGTTGATGCGGAAAATGGATCTGTTCTAGGAGCCTATCGACTTGGCCTTGTTGATCAAATTATCAAACAACAGGGACCACAGGCCCTATACAACACCACTTTGTTTGATTTCATTGAACTTTTAAAGTCAGAATTTTATTATGCCATCGAATTAGGCCGATCGATCGTAGACCCCGAAGCTGGTCCAAAATACAAAAGAGCCCTAGATTCCATTTGGAAGGGAATCGCCGTTTTCTTAAGTCAAAACCCTCAATATACCAAGCTCATCGGGCCAGTAAGCATGTCCAGCTCCTATACTGATATCTCTAAACAATTGATTGTGAGATATTTTTTAACCCATCATTTGTCTCGACTGGCAAACCAAGTGATTCCTAAAATACCCTTTAATTTTAATTCCGAGGTAAAACCAGAAATCATTCAAGTTGTAGATGCCCTTTCTGATGTCAAACAACTTCACAGGTTGATTAAAGATATTGAGGGCGAGGGCCTTCCACCACTTTTCATGAGTTATGGAAAACTAGGTGCAAAGTATTTATCTTTTAATGTTGATCCTCCTTTTAATTCTTTAGATGGACTGATTGTTGTTGATCTTCACCAGGCACCAAAAGAAGAATTGCTCAAACAATTTGGAAACGAAGAGACCATGAATCAATATCTTCTTGGAATCAAACGATGAAAATACTGTTTTTTGAATTTGTTTTTATATCGATTCTCTCTATTTCAAGCGCCCATGCTAGTTCTAATTTTAAGGTCGGCGACAAAGGGAACAAATGTATTCCATTGATTAACCCTGCCCCCTCTACAAAATCTATTATCAATTTTTTTGAGCACGCTTCGAATGTTATTTTTAATTTTGGAAAGTTACAGGGACTTCCCTTAGATCCAGCAGCATGGGATCAAAGAATTTCAAAACTACTTCAACAAAAAAATCAAAGAAATTGGTTTCTTAAAATTGCCAACCTTGCCGAAGTAATACAAAAAGAAATTCAAACACTCACACCCGAAGAAAAGAATCAACTTTTTTCAAAAAAGAAGCCCGAAAATTCCGCAATAATTGTTTCAAAAAGACTTCAATTGATTCAAGCTTTAGTTGAACATGCCAACTTGCAAATCACATTTTTTTTGACTTCGGAAAAGCTTGAAATCTCAAAAAATCTTATTGATGTCTTTGAAATTTATGCACATAGTTTTGAACACAGCCTAAGCACTCTTCTCAATTCTGGATTGCAAAATGGTCCATCACTTCTTCGCCCAAAAGTATTTGAAAAAATACTCCTATTTAATAAAAGCTTTAAACCCGTAGCTGATTTGTCTTGGAAGCTGCAAAGCACTCCCAAAGCTATTCAAAGACTCTATAGAGATCAGGGCTTAGAATCGCTTTTAACTAGTGAGGGTGTCCGCTTTTATTCTGAAATTAATGAGGGCTTTATCAATCGAAAATCCCTTTCTGACTTTTTAAAACACTTAGACTATACCGCGCTCAGAATTCCCGTAGAGGTAACGGCTTCACTTGATACATCTTACCCCATTCTTAAAGATCACCAAGCCGATCTGGTTTTTTTCAATCCTGAAAGAAGACCTATTGCTTCTATTCAGTATGTTGCAACTCCCCAAGGTCTTCGCGGTATTTTAAGATCCTACAATGAGAACCAAAAAACATTGGCCTCTTTTACATTTATTGTTCCTGAGTTTTCAAAGTTCTATCATCTCTTTTATTTTCAAGAAAAAATTTATCTTTGGACTGGTAAGAATCAACTTATCGCTCTAAATTCAAAAACTCTTGAAGTAATTCATGTTATTTCTATGGATTATGTGGCCGATGTTTTTTCTAAAAATGGAAAACTTTTTTTCCTTACTCAGGCTCATGAAGAATCTGATTTTTTGTTAAGAATACTCGAGCCTAATCTAAATCTAGAAATAGCATCTCTAAGCATACCATTAGGAAATGATAAACCATTAATAGAGATTCAAAATGATCTGCTTCATATTGAGTATCATGATATTCCCAAAAACCAAGTGGTACAGTATAAACTATCTACTCTTTTAGAGGGAAAAACAGAGGTTTATTCATCTTTTACAATCTTTGGAAGTGCTTCAAATATGATTCGATTTAAAAATGCAACTCCACCTTGGCGAAAACTAAAGAATTTTATTAAATCTCTTTTTGAATAACAGGTCTATTTACATCATTTGATAGGGATCCACATCCACCTGAATTCGAACTCCACTCGGTGTCCATTTTAAATCGCCAAGTAATTGCAAATGAAACTGATGCAGGGCCTTGGCTTGCATGCCCTTTAAAAGAACTTGATATCTATACTGCCCACGCAATTTACTAATGGGGGCCACAACAGGCCCAAGAATTTCAATATCATTATATATATTAAATTTTTCTAATAGACTTCGCCCCCGTTGAGCTAAAATTCGAGAGGCTTGATGCACATGATCTTGTTTAGCCCCAATTATTTTTAAATTAATCAGTCGTCCATAAGGTGGATAATTCAGATCTTTACGTTGCTCTAATTCTTTAGCACTAAATCCTTCATAGTCATTATTTTGAGAGTAAGTAATGCTGTCATGTTTAGGATTCAGTGTTTGAATGATTACAATTCCAGGAGACTCACCTTCTTTAATATGACGGCCACTGCGTCCACTCATCTGAGTAATGATCTGAAAACTCCGCTCTGTAGCTCTAAAGTCTGGAACATTAAATCCCACATCGGCTAAAAGCAGACCCACCAAATTAAGGTTTGGAAAATCTAAACCCTTAGCAATCATTTGAGTTCCAATAAGAATATCAATTTCAGAATTTTCCATACGAAAGATCAAATCTTCCATTTGTTCACGATTCTGAATTTCATCTCGGTCTGCGCGCGCCAAACGAGCCTCTGGAAAAAGTCTTCGCAAATCATTTTCAATTAACTCTGTACCAATCCCCAAAGCCTCTAACTCTTTCTCGCGACACTCTGGGCACTGATGAGAAAAATTTTCGTGATAATCACAGTAGTGACATATTAAATGCGTTTGAGAATGTAAAGTGAGATGAATATCACAATTAGGACATTTTTTAGTGTGTCCACAGGCTTTGCAAACCACCGTCTGCGAAAGCCCACGTCGATTTAAAAATAAAGCCACTTGTTTTTTTTGATCCAAGGTTTCAACAATAGCCTGAAACAATCGATCCGACATCCATTCAGGTATTGCCGCCCGAGATATCAATTGATTTTTCTTTTCTAGTTTTCTCTCTTGTCGAAGATCTATAATCTCAATCGTAGGTAAAGATCGATTCTCAACTCTTTTTTTCATAACATGAAGTTGATATTTTTGCTCTAAAACATTTTTCCATGATTCTAAGCTTGGAGTTGCAGAACCTAAAACAATAGGACAATTAAATTTTTTAGCCATCATAATGGCTGCATCTCGACCGTGATATCTTAATTTTTCTTCTTGTTTATAAGAGGGTTCATGTTCTTCATCAACCACAATCATACCCAGGTTTTTCAATGGACAAAAAATTGCCGACCTGGCACCAATGAGTATTCCCTTTTTGCCATCCACCATTTGCCACCACTGATTGGTTCGTTCTCGCTCTGTTAATTGTGAATGTAAGGCGGCAATATTGTCTCCAAATCGCGCCGAAAATCTTTTGATTAACTGGGGTGTTAATGAAATCTCAGGTACAAGAACCACCGCACTTTTCCCAGCTTTGAGCACCTCTTCTAAAAGAGCCAAATAGACTTCAGTTTTTCCTGAGCCCGTAACTCCATAAATCAAGTGAACTTTAAAATCCTTTGATTTTCGAATTTCATTAAAGCAGCCCTGTTGTTCTTGATTGAGATCATAGGGTGTTTGAATTTCTATTTGTGGAACCACTAGGGCCTTTTTAGAGGCGCGTGAACGTTCATTTTTCTTTAGTGGGGGGATCACAGAATTGATTAACATTCCCAAAGGATATGAGTAATAACTTGATACCCACAAAAGCCAATCCAAGTAGGTTGGCGGCAGTGATGAATGATTTTCAATAATATTTAAAATGGATTTACAAACATAATTTGGCTTATTTTTTACTACATTTGAAACGATCCCAAGTGATTTTCGTCTACCTAGAGGAACTTGAACCAAAGTCCCTTTTTCTAAAGCCACTGAACTCATATAAGTCAGGGGTTCATTTAACGGAGCTTGAACGTAAATTTCATAATAGTGAGGGGCTTCCTCTAAGAGGGGGATATTTGATGTACTCATCGAAACTGACTATAAAATCTCTTAATTTGAGCCATTCTTTCAGGGGCCGAATTTTCTAAGTTTGTATTCTCAGTTTTTTCAAGATCATTCTGAACGAGCCCATTTAAATTTAAAAGTTTTTTAGATTGAGCCACAGAAATTGAACTTACTTTTATGGCCTGAAGACGCGCCTCACCACCCTCCCAACTATATTGAATCTGCTTAGGAAAATGTAAAGATTTTCTGAATTCAGAGTATTCATTAAATTGAACCCACGCCTGTGGAGAGAAGTCTAATTTACGAATTAAATTTTGATCTTGTTCTACCCATAACTTACTTTCTTCTCCATAAATTAAATGTGGAACACCACTCCATCTTCCCAAGCGTACAATGGAACCTGGATTCTTTACGGTTAACTTTTTAAAGCGTTCAAGCAATGACTCCGAACGTGAATCAAAAAGCAGAGGCATAATATATTTATCATTTATTTTTTGGGAAAAAAGTTTACCCTCTTTTTGAAAGAATCGTTTGTTTCCCTCATAGTAGTAATCTACAGAACCAGAGACAGGACCAGAGCCAACAAACGACAGCTGCGCTGTCACTCTTTGTTTTTGAGCGCCCTCGATAATCCAAATTTCATTAAAGGTCATTGGACTCAAGTCACCCTCTTGCAACGTCACCTCTAAATTAACTTCGTAGGACCCTGCCCCTGTTTTTTTAGAAATTTTATCTAAAACTGTATTTAGGGGTAAAATATAGGCCTTAGAAATTGAAAAGAAAAAAAATACAAAAACAAATATCAAATTGTGTTTAGAAAATTTCACGCAAAAGGCCCCTTTTCTCGTTTTACAATTTCTGCTATATATTCTAGCATTTCAGAGCGTACTTCTTTGTCCCTTAATGCCATTTCAATATTGGCTCTTAAATAACCAAATTTATCACCAGCATCAAGCCTGAGTGCCTTTAAACAAAGTGCCCACATACCTTGCTCTTTACTTAATAGATCCATCGAGTCCGTCAATTGAATTTCGCCCTGGACTCCAGGTTTTGCATTTTTTAAAAACTTAAATATATTTCCGCTAAGAACATACCTTCCCGTCAAAGCCCAGCGACTGGGAGTATCTTTATACTGTGGTTTTTCAACTAAAGATTTTACTTTAAACCAATCATTATTATTAAACTCTACAGCCTCTGCAATTCCATATTTTTGAACATCACGATCCTCAACCTTCATGACAGAAACTACAGAGCTGTTTTTATCATTGTGTAGATCCACCATTTGCTTCATGACTGTTTTTGTTGGATCATCAGA
>DAIRER010000118.1:0-6156 GCA_036795495.1 Pseudobdellovibrionaceae bacterium
TTATCGATATCATAAATGAGTTCTTCAGCTAATTTGGTCATACGCACTTCGGTATACCTCATGGCCGCAGGACTATCTCCATCGATAGAACCAAAGTTTCCTTGTCCATCTTCAAGAGGATATCTTAGTGAAAAATCTTGAGCCATTCGAACCATTGTATCGTAAACAGCAACATCACCATGCGGATGATATTTACCGATCACATCTCCAACCACACGAGCTGATTTTTTATAGGGCTTATCATGATTATTGCTCATTTCATTTTGAGCAAATAAAATACGACGGTGAACTGGTTTTAATCCATCACGCACATCAGGAAGAGCACGACCTACAATAACTGACATGGAGTATTGTAAGTAAGCCTCTCGCATTTCTTTGTTAATATCTACAATTGTAATACCTTTATTGCTATTATTTTCCTGCATAATTCACCTAAATATCCAATCCTTTTACAAAGAGAGCGTTGTCATGAATAAATTTTCTTCTTGGTTCAACTTGCTCACCCATGAGCACGCTAAAGGTTTCATCCGCAGCTACGGCATCATCAACACTCACTTTTAAAAGTGTTCTGTTTGCTGGATTTAAAGTAGTTTCCCAAAGTTGTTCTGGGTTCATTTCTCCCAATCCCTTATAGCGCTGAATATAGTTCCCTTTTTTAGTTGTTTCGATCACATGTTGATAAAACTCGTTGTAATCATGAAATTCTTTTTCAAGATCACCTTGAGTTATTTTTACAGGTAGGGCCGAGACAAGATTTATTTTATTCCATAAATCTTTGAGCTCAATGTACTCTGGAAACTCAAGAGTTGCGGTTGAAAATGTAGTTTTTTTGATATCTGAAAATTTTTGTGTTTCAAAAACCAATTTTAGCTTTTCATCTAACTCTTCAATGGCATTGTCTATTTTTGTAATTTCCGTTTTTGAGTTTTCTGTAATACAAGTTTTAATCTTCTCAGCAAACTGATTGAGAGCCTCTTTGTTTTCTTTATGAAGAACTTCTTCAAACTCTACATGATTTGAAATAATATAATATAATACTTCTTTATCATATTTTGTCTGTGCCATTTTTAAAAGATTGTAAAATTTTTGTATATTTACAATCATTCGTTTCATCTCATCAAACGAATAAGTTTCTTTTCCATGAATTTTTATTGAAGTTAAACCCGAGCTCAATAAATACTCTGTTAAAGCCATATCGTCTTTTAAATATTTTTCTGAATTTCCTTTTTTAGCTCGATACAAAGGAGGTTGAGCAATATAAATATATCCTCTTTCTAATACTTCTGGCATTTGTCGGTAGAAAAAAGTCAAAAGAAGTGTACGAATATGTGATCCATCCACATCCGCATCCGTCATGATTATGATCTTATGATATCTGATTTTTTCAACATTGATATTATCCTTACCAATGCCTGTTCCTAGGGCTGAAATCATCATTTTAATTTCTTCATTGGTTAACATTTTATCAAAACGAGCTTTTTCAACGTTTAATATTTTTCCTTTTAAAGGAAGTACGGCTTGCGTTTTACGATCTCGGGCTTGTTTTGCAGAACCTCCGGCAGAATCTCCCTCAACCAGATAGATTTCACAAAGTGCAGGGTCTCTTTCTTGGCAGTCCGCCATTTTTCCTGGAAGTGAGCCACCATCCAGAGCTGTCTTTCGACGAGTCAAATCCCTTGCTTTTCTAGCCGCATCTCTGGCTCGTGCTGCTTCAACACATTTTGAAATAATATTTTTAGCGATGGATGGGTTTCGATCTAACCAATCGGCTAATTTTTCGTTAGCAATGGTTTCAACGATTCCTTTAACTTCTGTATTTCCTAATTTAGTTTTTGTTTGACCCTCAAACTGAGGCTCTCGAACTTTTACAGAGACAACCGCAGCCAAACCTTCGCGAATATCTTCTCCCTCGAGATTTGTTTTCAAGTCTTTTAAAAGATTTTTTTCAGTAGCATAGTTATTTGTTGTTCTTGTTAAAGCCCCACGAAAACCTATGAGATGAGTTCCACCCTCAATGGTATTAATATTATTACAGTAAGAAAAAATAGACTCTGAATAAGAATCATTCCACTGCATAGCTATTTCAACTTCGACTTGATCTTTTTCTCCTTTAAAGAAAATGACTTCCGGATGAAGTGATTTTTTTGATTGATTCAAATACGAAACAAATTCGGAGATCCCTTTTTCATATTGAAATTCTTGCTTTTTTCCAGTGCGCTCATCCGTTAGAGTGATTTGAAGGCCGGCATTTAAAAATGCTAATTCTCTAAATCGACTTGCTAAAGTATTAAAATCAAAAGTGATGGTCTCATCTTTAAAAATTTCGCGATCGGGTTTAAACGTTGTCTTGGTTCCAGTCTTATCTGTTTCTTCTTTTTTCTCTATGGAGTGTTGTGGCTTTCCTTTTTCATATTTTTGAACCCATACAAAACCATCTCGAGAAACTTCAACTAAACAACGGGTTGAAAGAGCATTTACAACCGAAGCCCCCACGCCATGTAATCCACCTGAAACTTTATAAGAACTGCCATCAAATTTTCCACCAGCATGAAGAACAGTCATAACAACTTCTAAAGCGGAGAGTCCATTTTTATGGGCCCCAACTGGGATTCCACGACCATCATCTTGAACCGTAATGGATTCATCGGCATTAATAAAAATTTCAATATGCTTACAAAATCCAGCTAAGGACTCATCCACAGAGTTATCAACAATTTCATAGACAAGATGGTGATAACCTCTAACCCCAGTGTCGCCAATATACATTCCAGGTCTTTTTCGAACAGCCTCTAATCCCTCGAGAACTTGTATCGAGTCTGCAGAGTAAGAATTTTGTTGTTCCATATTAAACAATTTGCCCTTCCTTTATTTTGAATACTTTCAGTGGATCCATACTAAAAAGATGAGGTAAATTGACATCTGTTGTTGTCAAAAAAACCTGGGTCTTAATTTCATGTAAAAATGAAATTAATGCCGATTGTTTTGTCATATCTAACTCTGACAAAACATCATCTAAAAGTAGAAGCGGGTAAAATCCAAAACTTTTCTTATAATTCATAATTTGTGCTACTTTAAAAGATAAGATTATAGCTCGTTGTTGGCCCTGAGAACAATAAAATCTTGAGTCATTTTGATTAAATTTGAAGTTTATATCATGGCGCTGTGGGCCTACAAGAGTCATACCTGTGGATAACTCTGCGGATAACAGCTCTTTCATTCTTTTTTGAATAGCTTCGGTCACTTGATTTTTCGCAGAATTTTTGTGGTTTTCTTTAGAAATCACGTAATCAACAGAAATATCCACATTTTTATCTCTTAAAATATATTGAATTGCGTTATTAAAATCTTTTTCTAACTCTTTTAAGTACTGAATACGGCTCATTGACACATCAACAGCAAGGGGAATGAAGCTTTCATGTAAAGCATCTAACAATTTCATAGTGACTTGAAGAGGTTGTTTTTCTTCTTTTAAATCTTTCAAAATTCGATTTCTTGTCTTAAGGGCCCTTTTATAATCCATCAGCAGAGTGGCATTATTTTCACTTTTCAGAGTTAAGGCTTGATCTATCAACAGTCTTCTTTTTTCGGACCCAGATTTAATAATTTCTAAACTATCCGGACTGAATACTATGGTTGGAAAGTGAGCATTTAAGAACTTAGTTTGAACTAACTTATCATTCACTTTGATATGTTTTTTTTCTGAAAGAATTATTTTAATCATAAATTCTTTAGTCTCTTTTGTTAGATTGCACAAAAGTAAACTTTTAGAATCTAGATCTGAATTTGATTTTAAAGTATTTATATCTGTGATGTCTCTAAAACTTTGCCCCGATGTAAGCAGGTATATTGCCTCTAAAAGATTCGTTTTTCCTTGACCATTATCTCCAATAAAAATATTTACTCGGTCTGAAAAATCTAATTCTAATTGCTTATAATTTCTAAAATTTATTAACTTCGCAGATCGAATCTGCATTAAATTCTCATTGGCATTACAACACAAATATAATTTTTATCTTTTTGTGGCTGAATAATTCCTGGAGATAAATTATCTTTCAAATTAATTTCAACAGTTTCATCTGTGATGGCATTAAAAATATCTGTAATAAATTTTGAATTGTAGGCAATTTTAATATCTTCACCATCATAAATAGCTTCTATTTCTTCTTTAGCGTCGCCTAGATCTGGATTGTGAGATTGTATTTCAATTTTACCTTTTGAAATATTAAAAATGATGGCCTTTGATTTTTGGTTCACTAAAAGTGATACTCTTTTTAAAGAACTTACAAAAACATTTCGATTTACTAAAACTTTTTTTGTCAGATTTTTTGGGATAAATTGATCATAGTTTGGGTATTTTCCCTCAATCAGACGAATCATCAAATTCGTTTCATTTTTCTTTAAAATAATTTGAGACCCTTCGATTAAAAGTTGAATATTATCTTGTGAATCATCTAAAAGTTTTTTTATTTCATAAAGACCTTTTTTAGGAATGATTACTCCATGAGGAAATGGATCTTTTAAATCTGAGTGTTCACGAGTCACCATACAAAGTCTATGACCATCAATGGCAACCATCACAAGTTTATTGGGTTTTTGAATTTCAAAATACACACCATTCAAGTGGTATCGAGTCTCATCTTGTGAAACGGAGTAGATTGTTTTATCAATCATTTCTTTTAAAACAACGGATGTTAAAGAAATAGAATTATCTGTTTGTGCGGCTGGAAAAACTGGAAATTCTTCTGGGTTAACACCAACAATTTTTGATCTAAACTTTCCCTGTTTTATTTCTAACCAATTATTTTCTTTTTTTTCTAAATGAATCAATCCTTCAGGAAGCTCTTTAGCTATTTCAAAAACATTTTTTGCATTAAAAGCAATGTTACCTGGAGTTTTTACAAGAGCTTTAACGCTATCAGTTAGACTAACTTCTAAATCTGTTGCAGAAACTTTTACTGAATTTTCATGAGCTTCCAATAAAACGTTAAGAAGAATTGGCATTGTGGTCTTCTTTTCAACAATATTTAATGTCTTACTGAGTAATGCAACGAGATCTCTTTTTTCTATTTCAAATGTCATACTTTCCTTTCTACTAATATATATTATAAATACTAGTAGTAGTAGTAGGGGCATGGAAAACCTACCAAACCCACTAACTCCTTGTAAATATTTAATTATTACTGTGGATAACCCAACCGGTAATTAAACTCATAACTTCTGACTTATCCACATTATTTCTCTCCACAAAGTTAACTACATAGTTATCAACAGGTTTATACATTATCCACATATCACACTCCAGTGATATTGTGGATTCTGGTCTCTAAGTCTTCAATATCCTTTGAAATATTTTGATCTGTAAGTTGTAGATTGTGTACTCGTTCAATAGCATTCATGACTGTTGTGTGATCTTTACCACCAAAAGCCTTACCAATTTCAACTAAAGATTTATCCAAAAACTTTTTAATTAAAAACATAGAAATTTGACGTGGCACCACAATTTGTTTAGCCCGAACCGATGATTTTAAATCTGGAAGTCGAATTTTAAAATGATCTGCTACCATTTTTTGGATTTCTTCCAAAGTAATTGAAGTTTGACTTTCATGGTGTGATAGAATTTTTTTTGCAAGTTCTAGGTTAATTGGAAGACCTTGAAGTTCAGAGAACATTTTTATTTTTTTTAAATTGCCTTCAACTTCCCGGATACTTCTTTTTGAAATTCGGGCTATATAATTTGCAACCTCATCCGAAAGAGGAACATTAAATTTTTCAGCTTTATAGCGTAAAATAGCAATTCTTGTTTCTAAATCGGGCATAGTAATGTCTGCGATCAAACCTCGTTCTAAACGAGTGCGGCTTCTATCTTCTAAGCCATGGATATCTTTAGGCATTCTATCGCTTGCAAGGATAATTTGTTTTTTTAAATCTATAAAACTGTTTAAAGTATGGAAAAACTCTTCTTGGACAGCCTCACCACGAGCAATATATTGAACATCATCCACAAGTAAAATATCACAATTATCGCGGTATTTTTGTCTGAACTTATCCATCTCATGGCGTCGAATGGCTGAAATACATTCATTTAAAAACCTTTCCGCTGAAATATATAAAATCCTTAAATGAGGAAAATTTTCCCGGATATGGTTTCCAGAGGCA
>DAIRER010000119.1:0-6135 GCA_036795495.1 Pseudobdellovibrionaceae bacterium
TGATGTACTAGAACAAAAAAAGAAGATCTTAGCTTTATCATTAAAAGAGGACCAGCGTCGCACCGTTGAACTGGTATTTGCACCATCAAGTCTTAAATCAACTTTATTTCAATCTATCAATTTTTCAGGAGTACTCTTAAATCCACAACGTTGGATGAGTTGGAATGCAAGATCCAAAGCCGTTGCTCTTTTGGAATGGGGTAATCGCCAAAAACCTAAAATTAAAAGCTACCTTGAAAATCAACTAAAGAAAAAAACTGGTTTAAAAATGAGTCAACTATTGAATGATGAATTCCAAACTTCAATCCATACGGATGGGGTTGTGGATATTTTTAAGGGTTTTTTTGTTGAACGACAACAGGTCTCTATGGATCAAAATTTCCAAGAGTTGGGGGCGATGATACCTGTGGAGGATGTTGAACTTAGATTTTTTTCTAGGACACCAAACGATCTTAATCTTGGAAAACGATGCGGTGATTGTACCGCCGTGGGTAATATTAATTTTAAAAACTCACTAACATGGTTTTATAATCCAATGTATCAGATAGTTTCATTTCAGAAATCTGGTAAGTTCCTCGGAAAAATCCACATAGCTCTGGTGGACATCAATGAAGAACCCGCATTATTAATTGATGCCCTTGAATTTAACCCTCAAGTCCGAGCTAATGAGGAATATAAAGCATTAGCAAATCAGGCTTTTCCTATAGTAATTCAGAAAATAAAAGATCTAGCAAATAAGGAGAATCGTAAACTCTATGCTTTAGTGGCTTCCAACTCCACAGGAGCCAATAAAAAACTTAAAGATTTTGGGAGCCATATCGAGAATGATAACCTTCGTTTAAGGATTCATTTACCTGCTCGAGCAATAATTAATATGTTAAAGAAAAAAGATTTTACCGATGAAATGACATTGTACCCCTACTATCAAACAATTGACCGAGCCGCACGAGCAGAAAATAGCAGAATCTTAATCAAAGAAAATTCTTTTTCAGATTCATCAGATGACAGGTTCAATTTGTATATTCTTGCCGAATTAGAGAATCGAGTTTTTATCCCTTCTCAGCAACGTATACCTGGATTTACACAACTTTTAGAAAAAGCTCGAGAAACTCAACTTCGAAGCATGCGAGAAGGATTATTTAAACAAGCAGCAAATCTTATATTGAATAATCCGGATTTAAAAAGAGAAATTTATAAGATCTATCGTCTTTCCGATAGTACAGAAGTCAGTTCTGATTTATTAGTTAGCCGTCTTTCAGATCTTTATCCTGTCGAGCAACCCATGGATTTCCAACGTACGATTATTTTAAATTCTAATTCTCTAGTTTTAATTGGAAATTGATAATCAATTATCAGAAATCTTTTCCAGCGCACTGGATTTGAAAAAATACAGAAATTCAACTCTTTAAGTTTTAAGGACTGGAAGGATTCAGTCGAGCCAAGCAGCTTGGCGCCAAGGACCTACAGATGTGGAGCCGAACCCAGCCAAATGCGGAGATCCCGTGGTTTTCCAACGATGCTTCGCACACGATGGAGCCGAATTCTTAGCACCAAACGTACAAATTGACATTTGGTGCTAAAATTTGCTACTCTTTTTTTAGCACCAAACGTACAAATTAACATTTGGTGCTAGATAAGAGGCATTATGTTTTTGGGACGAAAAAATGAACTTTTGCTACTTGGTCAGCTATGGGAAGCAGAAAAGGCGAAACTCGTCGTCTGCCAAGGTCGGCGTCGCATTGGAAAAAGCACTTTAATTAAAGAGTTTTCCAAAACGTCTCGACATTTTTTTTCATTTCAAGGGTTGGCTCCTCGTGCACACCAAAAGGAACACAATCAGCTTAAGCATTTTTATGCCGAGCTAAATCAATATGCTGATGTCCGAGAACCAGCAAATGCATCTTGGCCAATGGCTTTTTCAGATCTGGCAAAAGCAATTGGTTCCCAAAAAAAGGTTTTGATATTTTTAGATGAAATATCATGGATGGCTCAACATAGCCCTGATTTTGCGGGTTATCTTAAAATAGCTTGGGATAATCTTTTTTCTAAAAAAAACAATTTGATTCTTGTTTTATGTGGCTCAGTTTCTACATGGATTGAAGAAAATATTTTAAGCTCTACAGGCTTCGTTGGAAGAGTCTCTCTTTCTATAGGTCTTGATGAACTCTCCCTTATAGACTCCGTTCAGCTTCTATCAAACAAGAATGAGTACGAAAAAATAAGAACCCTATGTTTAACAGGCGGAGTTCCAAAATATTTAGAAGAATTTAATGGCAAGCTTTCTTTAAGAGAAAACACACAAAGACTGTTTTTTTCAAAGGAAGGCTTTTTGTTTAAAGATTTTGATAGAATTTTTAACGATATCTTTCTAAAAAAATCAGACACCTATAGAGAAATAGCACAAACACTTATTGAAAAAAGGAAAACAATTTCAGAAATAGCAAAGAGCCTTAAAATTAAAAGAGGGGGCCTACTGGGTAAATATCTAAGAGATCTTGTCTTGTCAGGATTTTTAGCGGAAGATTTTTTATATTCCCCAGGTGGAAAAAAGAATAAGACAAGCTATTTTAGAATAAAAGATAATTACTTACGTTTTTATCTTAAATATATTTATCCAAAAAAAGTACAAATCGAAAGCCATCAGCCTTTTAGAAGCGGAGTAGAATCTCTTCCTGGCTGGGAATCTATACTTGGTTTACAGTTTGAGAACTTAATTCTTAACAACAAAGAGTTGATTTTTAAATCTTTGCGGGTGGATCCGTCTCATGTAAAGTCGGCTTCTTCTTATTTTCAAAAAAAAACGGTTCGCAATCGTGGAGCTTGCCAAATTGATTTATTGATTGAAACAAATGGTTTTGAACTTATCATTTGTGAAATCAAACAAAGGCAAAATCTTTCAACATCCATTATAAAAGAAATAGAAAGTAAAAAGAAATTACTTAAAAGACCACGGCATTATACTGTAAGAACGGCGCTGATATATTTTGGTGAACTACGAAACCCTGAAGACTTCAAATCTAAAATAGATTTCTTAATCTCCATAGAGGAGATGTTGTCTTTATAATTTTTGGAGCCAGGTTGTTAAACGAAGGCTCCGGATCTAATTTTTTCAAGAATAATTTTTTCGGTTTTAATAGGGTCATTGGGATCAACGGAGAAAAAAGACTGTTGTTCGCAACGAATTTTCTCTTTTAAAAGCCATCTTAAAATATTTGAAAGGTGTTTGTTTTTTTTGTCCAAGAAAAAAGGGTCATTTTCTAGGGCATCTTTTGCTTTTTTTAAAGCGCGAGCTTCGACAGGATCTGATTCTTTAACTTTATAATAAGGAAGGTCATATTTTTTAACATCTTCAGGGAGCACTCCTAAGAAACGAACTTCAGGAGCGGAAAAATCAGCATTTCTGATCAAAGAGGCTGCGGATCCTGCTTTAAGAGTTCTGAAAATATTTTGCATAGTGTAGGCATCCAAATCTCCAAAAAAATACATGGGAACGCCCAGTTGCTCTTGGATTAATTTACACCAGCCCCGCACACCATTTGAGGGAACACCTTGAGCACCCAAAAGAATACAGTTATTTCTTTTCGTAAAGCCCATAGTCACAAGCGTGTTTGCAGTACCTTCCGATTCAACAATAAGACAGAAATCAATTTTTTTTCTAGCTTTAAGTTTTAAAGACTGAGGTTTGTTTTTAGGTTGAAAAGGAGAGGTTCCAAGAGAAGAGAGATCAATCGTCGCTTTTTCCCCATCAGCAAGTGTTTCTGTGACGATCAGTTGTTGAGAATAAGTTTGACCGCCGCGATCATTGGCAAAACAATTCAATTCTTCACGATAGACTTTAAGCATGTCACCAATAAAGTCGATGATAGAATCACTTTCGTTTTGATCTTCAAAATCAAGAGGACGTAAATGAGAGTCTCCTTTGATAAGACCTTTACAGATATAGTACAACTCACGCTTTGTATTGACGGAGCCGATATCTAAATTTCGAAGCAATATTTCAAGAACAAAAACAACTCGAGCTAGTTTTTGTACAGAGGCCACATTGAGTTCCGTTTTTACAACTTTATCTCCGGGTGTAAGATATCCTACTTTTGAATTGTAATAGGAATTATCAAGAGATGTTTTTACAGCTTCTAAAACGGGACGTTTTGAGTTTTCCAAATCCTTTAGCATTTGGTCGGCTAATTTTTTGGCTTCCTTGGGAATATCAATTTTTAGGTCTCGAATGCTGATCAAATTAGCCATTTTGGGTATCTCCTGGAGACGGTTTTAATTTTATTTTTTCAGGTGGATCTTCGGAAGGATCGACTGAGGAATTATCTTGGTCAGAATAGTCCTGAAGATCAAAAAAACTTTGTTGAGTCGGAAAGGACAAGGCATCGGTCTCGGTCTCATTGAAGGAACTTTCATTGTTTTCTGGCGCTTCAACCTTTGAAACTATGAAGTCTTCTACGTCTTCGGCAGCGATAAGCCCCTTGGCCACATCTTTTTTCTTTTTAGCGGAAAGCTTAGATTCTGCATCTTCAAGCTCAGCAATGGCATCTTCAGAGTCTCGACCTAAAAGTTTACGAAGGCCCTCTTGAGCTTTTATTAAACGTGACTTCGGTGCACCCACAATGCGGGCTAGTGTTTCAACAAGGATGGGTCCAAATTGTTCGATGTGAGCCAATTTACGTTCAAGATCGGCTTCTTTAAATTCTTTTTTGATATGTCGAGATAACTTTTGTCCAGCCTGCATGAGGGCTTTGCGAAGTTCTTCGACAAGATCATCAGAGGCATCCACAGTTTCTTTTGAGGCATTTTTAAATTTAATAAAGGGGGATACAATAGATACTGCAAAGATATAGGGTCCTAGAGGAAGTCCTCCCTTGGGTTGAGATAAACCATAACTTTTCCAATTGACGGACTCGATCGATTTTGTGATAGCGCAGCCGGCTTTATCAAATTGTAAGGGCACTCGGTTTGCAAAGCGCAACAATTGCACAGGTTCATCGGCATCTTGATTGCGTGTTTTAAAGCGGGCTAAAGCCACCTCAACAACAACAGGTTTAAAATCACAAATCGTAGGCTTTCGAGTGACAACAGCAAAAAAATCAACTTCTCCCAGTCGATGAATACTTTTTGCAAGAGATTCTTCACCAACGGTTAAGACTGATTTCGTTGATGGAGCCATCAATTCGACTTCTTGCAACGCTGAGAAAACTTTTTTAAAATCTTCTTCGTTGAGAGTTGTGAGCGCTTTTGAAAATAGACCCTTTGGAATTCCTTTTTTTACGATATCTTGGATCGTTTGATCTGAAATTCTAGAGAAAGCCGTTCTTAAAAATTTTTCTAAAGTGGTTTTTCCAAAAAGAGTTGCATGCGTGATAAATTCACCCAATTTAAAAGTGTGAGGATGAGGTAGCGTGGCCTCTGGAACTTCGGGGATATCTTGACTGACGCGTTCAACATGAACCCAATCACTTTCCGCAAGTTTATAACTTACTTTGAGATGAGGATTCACAAGAATTGTGCCATCAAGGTAAGTAATTAAACCACCATCTCCATTGAGTTGGATACGACCATCCATTAAAAATTCAACTTGGGTTCCATGTTCACGATCCCATTCGATGGATTCTTTATTTTTCAAAACACCTATGTTGGATTTAATGTCCACATCGACTTGGGCCGATACAGCTTTTCTCATGTTTGAAGTTTTTGAAATGACCTGTACCCCTCGGGCATTTGTCATTTGAGCCCACGTGGTGGCTGCAGAAATTCCAATACCCTGTTGGCCGCGTGAACATTGCCCTCGGCCAAATTTAGAAGAGGCTAAGTATTCGCCAAAAACCTTGGCTAAATCGGTAGGGTCAATGCCTGGACCATTATCGCTGACGGTGATGCGAATCAGATCTGTATTTTTCATTGTGCCTTGCCCGACTTTTTCAACCTCAATGTTAAGATCCGGCAAAATTTTAGAGCTTTCGCAGGCATCTAGGGAGTTATCTACGGCCTCTTTTAAGGTAGTTAGGACGGCTTTTAAAGGGGACGAAAACCCGACCTGTTGTAGGTTTTTTGCAAAATATTCAGCTGTGCTACTTTTGGTAATTTTACTCAAGTTAGACCTCGTCAGGACGATGAAATATAAAATTCAGT
>DAIRER010000574.1:0-1228 GCA_036795495.1 Pseudobdellovibrionaceae bacterium
AAATCTTTATCACTTCTTTATATCTTCATATACTAAATCATAATTCGAATCAAAATCATTAGGACTAGCTCTTAAACCTGGCCCACATATTTAGAGAATAGAATCTATAACTCTGCGTGATAAAAGCCAAAAAAATCATTTTTCGTCTTATCAATATGGTGTTAGACTTCGATCTTTTGAAAGGCGGCTCAAATGTCTAATTGTATTCAAATTTCGATAAACAAAGAAAAAATTGAAGGACTTTCTGGAGAGTGTTTGGTTGTTTTTTCTCACGATCGTTCTGAGAAAAAACAAAGTGCTAAAATATCTACTGCAGCCCTAGAAAAAAGACTCAAGTCGAGCTTAGACAGCAAAGCGCTTACAGGAAAAAAAGCTGAAACTCTTTTTTTTAGAGAAATTCAATTTGAAAAATTCAGCCACGTCCTCGTCGTTGGTTTAGGCACATCGGCAGATTACTCAGAAGAACTCGTCCGTCAAACAATGGCAACAGTTCAAACGGCACTCACTTCAAACCAAGTCAAAGAAGCCTTTATTCAAATGGATGGCCTAATTGCGGGAAATAAAGATTTTCCATCGGGAATTCAAGCGGCTGTTGAGGGCCTCGAGCTCGCCGCCTATGAATTTGAAGAACTCAAAAGCAAACCCGAAGAAAAAACTTCAGAAAAAAAATCACCTCTTGTTGTTCATTTAGTAACCGCCAAGGCCACCCAGGCTGTAGTTAAATCGGCCGTTCAAACGGGTCAAATTTATTCAGAATGTGTTAATTTTTCTCGCCGCCTTGGGGATCTTCCTGGCAACTACCTGACTCCCACAAAGTTGGCAGAAGAAGCTCAATCCGCAGCCAAAGGAACAGGCATTAAAGTCACGGTTTGGAATAAAGATAAAATTGTAAAAGAAAAAATGGGGGGACTTTATAGCGTTTCAAAAGGATCTTCTCAAGAACCTCGATTTATTATTATGGAATATAAACCCGCTGGATCTTCAAAAAAACCCATTGTTTTTGTCGGAAAGGGTCTAACTTTTGATTCAGGCGGAATCAGCATTAAGCCCTCTGCCAGTATGGAAGAAATGAAATATGATATGTGCGGTGGAGCCAACGTTATAGGTACACTTCTCGCTATTGCTAAACTTAAATTGAAAATTCATGCTGTGGCTCTTATCCCTGCGACTGAGAATATGCCAGGCCCTGATGCCAATAAACCCGGCGATATAATCACGGCCCGTAATG
>DAIRER010000120.1:0-6107 GCA_036795495.1 Pseudobdellovibrionaceae bacterium
GAACACCATCAGCTGGAAACATGTTCACGAAGAATTAAATTACTTACTGACTCTTTAAATTTTAGGTTGAATTTCAAGAGCCGCTTTTGCAAAAGCCAACTCTCGTTGAGTTTGTTCCCATTCAAAATCTGACAAACTTTCGCTGCCAAGTTTTTTACTTTGTTTTTGAATTTCTTCAGTTTGGACAGACTGATCAATCTCTTCGGGAAGTCGCGCAATGTCTGCAAGTATATAAACAGAAGATGCGCTGACTGTGCAATAGCCCCAGCTAATAGCTGCTTTAGAATAGACTTCTTGACCTACAAGTTTCCATTTTAAAACACCCGTCTCTAAAGTCGTAACAAGTGGCGAGTGTAAATTCATCAGATTCAGTTGACCGCGATGAGCAGGAACTAATACATCTGTAGCCTCTTGTTCGAAAACAAGTTTTTTCTCTGGAGTCACAACCGTAAGTTTGATCATTTTTTAAATTCCTTTTAAGTCCCTAAATTAAGCTTAATATTACACTTGTAGTTTTCTAGCTTTTTCTACGGCCTCTTCAATGGTTCCAACTAAATAAAAAGCCTGCTCAGGAAGCTCGTCATGTTTCCCATCAAGAATTTCTCTAAATCCCTTGATGGTGTCTTTAATATCCACATATTTTCCAGGTAAGCCCGTAAATGGCTCGGCCACGAAAAAGGGTTGAGATAAAAATCTTTGGATTTTACGAGATCGAGAAACCACACGTTTATCATCTTCAGAAAGTTCATCCATTCCTAAAATGGCAATAATGTCTTGAAGCTCTCTGTATCTTTGTAAAAGAGCCTGAACATCACGTGCACATTTATAGTGTTCTTCGCCCACAACTTGTGGATCTAAAATTCGTGAAGTGGATGTCAAGGGGTGAACCGCAGGGAAAATCCCCATAGCAGCAATATCACGATCTAAGTTTGTTGTTGCATCCAAGTGAGTGAATGTTGTTGCGGGTGCTGGATCCGTATAGTCATCCGCCGGAACGTAAACCGCTTGCACGGAAGTGATAGATCCTTTTTTTGTAGAGGTAATGCGCTCTTGAAGAGCTCCCATTTCAGAACCCAAAGTCGGTTGATATCCAACGGCAGATGGAATACGTCCTAATAGAGCAGAAACCTCGGCTCCAGCTTGAGTAAATCGGAAAATGTTATCCACAAAGAAAAGTACGTCTTGATTTTCTACATCCCGAAAATATTCTGCAACAGTTAATCCAGTTAAAGCCACGCGCGCTCTGGCTCCAGGGGGCTCGTTCATCTGACCGAAAACCAATGCGGTCTTATCAATAACGCCAGATTCTTTCATTTCTCTCCAAAGATCATTTCCTTCTCTGGTTCGCTCTCCAACTCCGGCAAATACAGAGTACCCACCATGTTCTGTCGCAATATTTCGAATGAGTTCCTGAATTAGAACTGTTTTTCCAACACCGGCTCCACCGAACAATCCAATTTTACCACCCTTTGAATAAGGTGCTAATAAGTCCACAACTTTAATCCCCGTCATCAACATCTGTGTTGATGTCGCTTGATCTTCAAACTTAGGGGCTGGGCGGTGAATATCCCACCACTGATCGGTCTTTACTTCTCCACCCTCGTCAACCGGCTCTCCAACGACATTCACAATACGGCCTAAAGCACCCTTTCCGACGGGAGCTTTGATCATACCTCCAGTGGATGTAACTTTTGTTCCACGCACCAAACCCTCTGTCGAATCCATCGATATGGTTCGTACAACATTATCCCCAAGATGCTGTGCCACTTCTAGAACAAGGTTATCAGATTTGTCAGATATAAATTTATTCGTTGCACGCAGTGCTGTATTAATAGGTGGAAGCTCTCCAACTCCAAACTCAACGTCTACCACAGGTCCCATAACTTGTTTAATTTTTCCAGTAACCATTTTAACTCCTATTAATTATTTTAGCGCCTCTGCGCCACTCACAATTTCAATTAATTCTTTAGTAATTTTTTCTTGTCTTAATTTATTATATGTTAAGGTCAAACTATTGATCATATCTCTAGCATTATTGCTCGCATTTTCCATCGCCGTCATGCGAGCCCCATGTTCTGCAGCAACACTTTCTGACATGGATCTATAAATTTGTAGATCAAAATGTTTTGTTAACAGCTCTCCTAAAATATCTTTTGGAGGAACTTCGTAAATATAGTCCCTAGAGTAGGCCGCTGAGTTTTTTTCTTCTGTAAATGTGGATAGCTCTAAGTTCACAGGTAAAATTGTTTCAGCTATTACGTTTTGAGAAATGGCTGATTTAAATTCATTATAAATCACATGAACTTCTTGATATTCACTGGACAAATAACCCTTCATAACTCGTTGTGAAACTTTGGAAGCTAACTCATAGGAAATATCTCTATCTAATTTTGTAATATAATCTAATGATTTCACCCCACGTCGAGCAAAATAATCAAAGCCTTTACGTCCTACAAAAATAGTATCAATTTTTTCGTATTTCGATTTGTTCTTTTTTAGATAACTTTCAACGTATTTATTTATATTACTATTAAAGGCCCCACAGAGGCCCCGATCCGAACTAATAACGACAAGCAATACGGAGCCTACTTCTGCTTTTTTTTCCATTAAAGGATGGGAAACATTTCCCGAAACTGCCAGATCCGAAATCATTTTTCGAAGCGTCAGCGCATAGGGCCGCATATTAACAATGTTGTTCTGGGCCTTTCGAAGCTTCGCGGCAGACACAAGCTTCATCGCCTTAGTGATCTGCTGAGTGCTCTTGGTTGAATCTATTCGCGCCCGAATATCCTTTAAGCTTGGCATGGGCTTCCTCTATTTGTTACTCGTTGTGGGTTGAAATATAGCTTTAAATTCCTCAAGAGCTGCAACTAAAGTTTTCTTTAAATCATCAGATAGCGCTTTTTTCTCTGCAATACCTGAAACCAATGTACTGTATTTATTTTTTAGAAACTCTAAAGCTTCTTCTTCATATCTTTTTACATCAGACTCAGGATAAGCATCAATATATCCATTTGTTGCCGCGAAAATAATAACAACCTGATTTTCTACTTTTTGTGGAACATATTGACCTTGCTTTAAAACTTCAACTAAACGCCGACCTCGAGCCAACTGTTGTTGTGTTGCCTTATCTAAATCTGAAGCAAATGCAGCAAAGGCTTCCATGGCTCTAAATTGAGCCAACTCTAATTTAATAGAACCTGCCACTTGCTTCATGGCTTTAATTTGAGCAGCTCCACCCACACGAGAAACTGATTTACCAATAGAAACAGCTGGACGAATCCCTTTATAAAATAAATCTGATTCTAGAAATATTTGTCCATCTGTAATAGAAATCACGTTTGTGGGAATATAAGCAGAAATATCTCCACCTTGTGTTTCAATGATTGGAAGGGCCGTTAAAGAACCTCCACCTTTTTCATCAGAAAGTTTTGCCGCACGCTCAAGAAGTCGAGAGTGAAGATAAAACACATCTCCAGGATAAGCCTCACGCCCTGGAGGACGTCGCAATAGTAAAGAAACCTGACGATAAGCTTGTGCTTGTTTAGTTAAATCATCATAAATAATTAAAGCATGTCGACCTGTATCTCTAAAATACTCTGCCATTGCTGTCCCTGAATAAGGAGCTAAGAACTGTAGAGGGGCTGGATCAGATGCATTTGCGGCAATCACGGTAGTATAATCCATGGCTCCAGCAGCTCTTAATTTTTCAACAACCACCGCCACTGTTGATTGTTTTTGCCCAATAGCCACATAGAAACAATGAACATTTTGCCCTTTTTGATTAATAATCGTGTCGATAGCAATGGCTGTTTTTCCGGTCTGACGATCACCAATAATTAATTCGCGTTGACCACGACCAATTGGCACCAAAGAATCGATCGCTTTAATTCCAGTTTGAAGGGGTTCTCCCACCGGCTGTCTATAAACAATACCAGGAGCTTTAATGTCAACAATACGACTGTGTGCTGTTTTGATTTCACCTTTACCATCAATCGCATTTCCTAAACCATCTACAACCCGACCCAAAAGGGCTTCGCCCACCGGAACTTGAACGATTTTTTGCGTTCGTTTTACGGTATCGCCTTCTTTAATGTGACGATCTTCACCAAAAATAACAACTCCCACTTGAGAGTCTTCAAGGTTTAATACCATTCCTGAAATTCCATTGGGAAACTCAATTAGCTCACCAGCCATTGCATTATTTAATCCATAGATACGAGCCACCCCGTCACCTACTGATAAAACAGTTCCTGTTTCATAAAGATCCATTTTTTTCTGGTATTGATTGATTTGTTCTTTAAGAACCCGACTTATTTCATCAGCTCTAATCTGAGTTTCCATGTTTAATCTCTTCTCCTGTTTAATTCATCATTCATTCTTATTAAATGTCTTTGTAGACTGTCATCAAAGGTTAATCCGTGAACGTCAGCAATTACTCCGCCAATCACAGAACTTTCTGTTTCATAATCAAAAATGACCTTTTTATTTACAACACTTGAAATTGTTTTAACTAGTGTCAATTTGGCTTCGTCTGAAAGACCTTGGGCAGATACAACTCGCCCTCTAATGACCCCTTGAGATTCATCAAATAATCCCTGAAATGCTTCAACAATTTCTTTAAGATTCTGAATTCGACCATTTTGAATAAGAATCATTAAAAACTGAGAAACTTCCTCTAAAAAACCTAGTTTTTTATTCAACAATACAAATATTTTTTGTTTTGTTTCTATACTATTCATTGGGCTTTCAAAAAAATTTAGAACTTCAATTTCAGAAAAAATGGACTGGCTCAATACCTTAATTTGTTCGAGAGCCACAGGAGCTTTGTTGACCTGCATTGTGGCTTCAAATAAAGCCTTTGCGTATCTCTTAGAGACTTCTTGCATTTTCATTTCTAACTTCCTCAATGTGTGCAGCAAATCCAGATTGCAATTTTTGGTGATCTTGAGCCCCTATGTCCTTTGATAATAAAATCCGCGCTTGTTTCATGCTGTCTTCGATAAGCTGATTTCGAATATCATTTTTAGCCTTCGAGTACTCGACTTCAATCGTGTTATGAGTTTCTTTTTTTATACGCAATGCCTTTTCTTGAGCTTCTTTAAGCAGTCTTTCTTTTTCTACTTCTGATTCTTTTTGTGCCCTTATTATAGAGTCACCTTTGTTCGTTTGTAGGTCTTGAATTCGAAACTTAATATCTTCTAAATTCTTTTCAGCATCTTCTCTGGCTGATTTTGTTTTTTTATAGGCTTCTTGGTAGGATGTTTGTCGATTGAAAAAAAATTGTATGACCTTGTCTTTTGTCCAGTATATGAGGGCTCCAAATAATATGGCCACATTGATAAGTTGATAAATTATTGTTTTTACTGGAATTCCTTCACTTGCCCCATGAGCTCCCGCAGCTAAGGATATTGAACTAAAAAATAATAGACTGCCAAGAATAACAAGTTTTTGAAGTTTAATTTTTTTACAAATATTCATTTTTTTCCTAATACTTTATTTGCAATCAACATTGATATTTCTTTTGTTTGTCCCTTAATTAATTCCTGGGCTTCATATAAAGATTGCTGTATTTCATCCCTAGATTTTTTAAGAACAATTTGAGAGTCGAGCTTTGCTGCATTGATTATTTTTTCGGACTCCGCGTTTGCGGAGGATCGAGCTTGAAAATATATATCTCCAATTTCTTGATGCAATGATTTGGCCTGGCTTTCAAAATCAGACTTTAAAGAGGCGGCTCTTTTTAAAATCTCCGTGGCTAACTCTTCACCACCTTTAGTCCGGCTTTTTCTTTCCTGTTCGGCAAGAGCAAAGGGCTTAAAAATAAATTGTGTCAAAATTGTAATCGTGAAAATAAATATAGCTATTTGGATAAATATAGACCCATTTATTCCCATTTGTGCAAGAACTGCCATTAGAAATCCTTTAGTAATGAAAAAGTCAACTCGAGCGACTGTCGAATTAACATTTGAATTTAATTAGGGTCAAGTGTTTTGCTGCTCGGCATATATGATGCCCCTTCAAAAACGACGCCTTCATCAATTCTTAAGCTGGGAGATGTCACGGTTCCCTTAAATATTGCGGGTGGGTGCATAATGATTTTTTTC
>DAIRER010000575.1:0-1222 GCA_036795495.1 Pseudobdellovibrionaceae bacterium
CCAATAAATAATGGCAATAGAGAAATATGGGGTCATGTGGGTCGCATGAGTATGATAGACAATTTAACTGGTAGATCGGCAACATCTTTTTCAACAGACATTTCCATATCAAAAACTCCAGGCGATTTTTCAATTCCAATCAATGGTATATTTTTTTGGTCCTTAGTTCCTTTTGAAAAAGTGGACTTTACTTTATTGGGCTACAATCCAAGTTCGGCACTTTCTGCAAAAAAACAGACTGTTTTTTTAATTCCTGGAGAGCGCTACTATTTTAATGTTCGTCTAAAAAAAGGTGAACAAGGTCTTGAAATTGTTTGGACAGGACAGCTTTTTCTTTAACCAACCTCTAAAAGTTCACTCCATCTTGTTGTATAGGCCCTTGATTTCATTTCACTGAGCATTTTCCAAAAGGGATCCACTCCACACGCCGCAGGCTTCAGAGTGCCTCGCCCCTCCTGACGATTAATTGTATCCATTGTCATCATCAGCTTTTCATCTGTTGGAGTATCATAGGAAGAAAAAAAATCTAATTGAGCATACTCCTGTGAAAATAAATCATTTAAAATGACTCCACACTTTTTGTATTCGTAGCCTTTTTTATATATAGACTCTAAACCACAAAAAGCCTGTTTAATCATTTTAGGAGTCGAGGCCGTCCCCGAAAGTAACTCTATCGTAGCAGAGTTGTAATACTGAGGACTGTTCTTAAATGGGTTGGTTTGAATAAAAACCTGAATCGAACGCGCCCTCGAAAAATCTTTTCGCATTTTTTCTGCCGCAGTATGAACATGATTAGCGACAGATTCTTTAAGTGCACTGAGCTCATAAACAGGACGACCAAAAGATCGACTCGAACAAATTGATTTTTTTTCTTTAACGATCTGCTCAAGCTGAATACAAGACTCCCCACGTAGTTCCTGAAGAATTCGACGCCCCACCACCGTGAGCTGCTTTTGAATCAGATACTCATTGGCGTCTCGCAACTGACTTGCCGAACGAATTTTTAAATCATAAAGTTTTTTTGCAGAGGCATGACCAATGCCCCAAATATCTTTGACATCAAAGTTTTTAAGAACAACTTCTTGTGTTTTTAAATCAAGAAGTGAAAAAAAACCCTGACTTTGGACTTTGTTTTTTTTTGAAACTCTGTTGGCGGCTTTAGCTAAAACCTTTGTTGGACCAAGACCAATTGAAACTGGAATCCCTGTCTGAGTTAAAATTT
>DAIRER010000121.1:0-6094 GCA_036795495.1 Pseudobdellovibrionaceae bacterium
CATCATTGCTGTAAATAAGTACGTATGCGACCGTGGTGAGAACCCTCATCACTGTTATGATTTAGGAAAAATTGAGAGTGCGATTAGCGCAGCCTTTTATCCTGGAAATTATCCATTTCACCATGGTGAGATTGCAAAAGTAGCAGGAGCCTTGTGTTTTTACCTCGTTAAATGTCACGCATTCATGGATGGAAACAAGCGAACCGGTGCTTTAGTTGCTATTGCTTTCCTCAATCAGCACGGGTTAGATCTTCAATACCCAATCGATAAAAAACTAAATATTAATTCACTTGCCGAAGTAATTGAGAACTGTGCTGCTGGCAATATCGACAAAGAACAATTGATTGAATGGTTTAGCAGTCACAAGATTTCTTTCAAAGAGTAAAAAGACTTGTTACTTTTAATAACTTATTGATTTTTTGTTTTTTGTTGATTTACAAGGCGTTGATTTTCGCCTTCTAGAACACGAATCAGGGTTTTTAAATCGGCCTGTTCGTCCTTTAATTGCATGATTTGCTCTTCTTTTTCTTGAAGAATTTGCGAATAGGCTTTTTTCAATTCATTTAACAATCGATTGGCTGCCGTCAGAATAGGTTCATCTTTGTTAGCTCTTAAAATGGATTTGGGTCGAGAGTCTAATTTAGACTCAGCCTTAGTCTCTGCTTTTTCAGATTTATTTTCAGCTCTAATTTCGGCTTTAATATCAGCCTTTATATCCACTTTTGATTCAATTTTCGTTTCTGATTTCGTTTCTGATCTTGAATCCACCCGACTAAGATCTTTAAATTCTTTTGGGGTATCTGTAAAAAGACGAGAGGGAGAGGAGGTGCTCACCAAGGTGGATGTAGGGTCTTGGGAGGGACGATGCGTCCGTTGGTGGGCACTGATGGGTTCGTCAATAATAAAGTACTTCCCATCTTCGAGTCGGAAGTGAATATCGGTAGCCTTAATCCTTCTTCTTAATGTACTCACACTGACTCTGTACTTAGATGAGTATTCATTAAGGGCTATCCAACTCTCCAACTCTTTCTCCTTCCTTGTCTGCGTAGTCACCTGACTAGGTGGTGGTAACGCCGCTGACTACGTATTCAAAACTATCACATCTGCCTACTCAGTCAAATTCTCTGCTGGAAATTGTTGATTAAGCAAGAAAAATTGGACCTTGATCTGGATATTCAGTGACTACTCACTGGACTTTGGGCTGAGTAGTCATGTGTTTTTTTGATTTTGACTATCCAAATTGCCTATCCAAGTTTAAATTCGAGCTAATGAACTACAAAAATAAAAAGAAAATTGCCTTAGTCTTAAGTGGCGGCGGAATTAAAGCCGCAGCCTTTCATTTGGGGGCGTGTTTAGCCCTTCAGCACAAGGGTTTTGTTTTTATGGGTGGTCCCAAGGGGCATGTCACTCATCAAGAAAATACGGACAAGACATTCTATATAAAGTCCTATGTTGGTTCGAGTGCGGGGGCTTTTGTGGCTTCGATACTATCTGCTGGCTACAGTGTTGAGTCCTTAATTAATGCTTTTCAGATTGGAATTGGGGGCCGTGATCTTTTAAAAAAGGGAGATCCTGAATATTTAAAGCCGCTCAGTTACAGAAATATTTTTTCATTAAATCAATCTGGCCTTTTAAACTTCTTACCAAACTCTTTTGTGAATCACTCTTTGATCACGGGGGGTTTAGAGGTTTTGCTTAAAAAGGGTTTTAAATGGAATGGGCTTTTTTCAACCAAGGGGCTTGAGAGTTATTTACGAAAAGACGCATTGATTGTTAATGATTTTAGCAACTTAGATGTTGATTTATTTATTACGGCCACACAGCTCAACCACACACGCAAGGTTATTTTCGGAAATTTTAAAAATGCTAACAAAACAGGAACTACCAAATATATTAATTATGCGAGCATTAGTCAGGCTGTAGCTTGCTCTGCCGCACTCCCCGTTTTTTTCTCACCCTATGGATTAAAGCGACCCGACGGAAAAGAAATCCATTATTATGATGGTGAAATTCGGGATACACTTTCAACGCATGTGGCTGTTGATCATGGAGCTGATCTGGTGATTTCTTCTTATTCCATTCAGCCCTATCATTATACCGAGGCCATTGGCAGTCTTCACAAGTTTGGATTGCCGGTGCTTTTGAATCAGGCTCTGTACCAGGTCATTGAACAAAAAATTTCTAAGCACATCCAAGATACTGAAAATCATAAGAATCTTTATAACAACGTTAAAAAATTATTAGATTCTACAACGCTGGACACAGGTCTTAAGTCAAAGGTCTTGGACGAGATTGTACTGAAGACTCATCACCGTGTGGGGGTTGATTATCTATATATTCATCCCCGTCCCCAGGACCACCAAATGTTTTTTGTCGATCACTTTAGTTTAAATTCAAAAATTCTAGAGAAAATCATCCGTATCGGCTTTAAATCTGCCCTCCGCTCTTTACGAGAGGCTTAGCCTCTTATTTGTGAAGGGGCACTTCCTCTGCTTTTGGTGGACGAACTGACGAAAGTAGTGATTGTTCAATAGCACCCATCTTTTTATAATTAATTTTAGCCTGATTTAAACTTACAGAATTTGATCCACCGATAATATCTGGATTTTCAAACTGAACTAAATCATCCTCCCATCCACATACAGAACAAATTTCATAAGTTCCAGGGGGTCTTTCACTAAGTGTTAAGTATCCACAGCAGGGACATGAAAATCCTTGATTCATTAAAGCACCTCTCCTGGAATTCTATCCCAATATTTTAGCCCATCTTCTGGTTTAAATAATGTCCGCGGAACTCCATTTTTTGTTTGTATACCAATAATGTTACTTTTAGGATTATAAAATACTTTATCTCCATTAGTCCGAACTTTAATCAATGTATTTACTTCAGGATTTGTCATAAATTTATTAGCACCCAGTACGTATTCTAGCGAATTATTAAATTCTGGAAATTCTGCGGCATGTTTCTCCCAGTGTTTAAAGGCATTAATTACTTCTGATCTATCTTTAGTTGATGTCCAAATCTTTTGGAAGCGGTTTTTTCCAAATGAATTAATTAAACTACTGATACCGATATCAATGGCACCAATTTCATTTCCAAAACTTCTTATTGTAAAGTCCCTCAGATCGTTTACGAACAATCCCCCCTTTAAGTTTAAATTTCTAAAAATATTTTCTAGTTTCTGAGAAGCATTTAATGCTTCATCTATTCCGAAAAATCCTTTTGAAATTAAATTTTTGTTTGTTACGGCTAAAGCTTTCAATCCTCTTGAGACGGCTGGGAGAATACCAGCAGAAACTAAACTTAAAGCTCCATTTAAACCGGAAAATCCTCTTTCCAAGCTTGAAAGTTCTCTTCCATTTATTATATTTCTTCCGGTATATAACTCATATAAGCCACGATGTGTCCCTGAAATCGGATCTATTCCATAGAGCATATCAGCGGCAACTTCTGCAATTTTCAATTGATCATCAGAAAGGGTAAATAATTCTTTAGCCCGACTTTCAATTGATTCAAATAACAGAACTAGTGCCATATTTTTTACGTTTTGTCGCACTTTTGAATCTATTTGAGGAGCAAGATCAATTTTTTGGGCTACTTCCTGCGTTTTTAATCTATAATCAGAATCAAAATTTCGGGTAAGATCATCAATATTTTGCAAAATATTTTTAGAGTTAGCGTTAGCGTTTGAGTTTGATTTTATATTTTTAAAATCTGATGAGTACTGATTTGGAACATATGACTTTAAATTTTCGTTAAAAAGTATAGCTTGCGATTTTGTCTGATTGATTGCATTTAATCGATCTAAATTTGCTTGTGACAGTTTATCATGGGACTTTTGAAGTTTGTCGTTTGCATTAATTAATGAATCTCCGACGACTCCATCAATAATACCAAATGCAATTCCCCCACTTATTCCCCCAGAAATGCCGGCATTAGCAACGCCGTTAAGAGCCTTGCCCATCGAATTTGAGGTTCCCCCCGTCTGGTCTTGAAACTTATTGTCTGAATTTGCTGAAATAACATTTACTTGATCAGGGTTTTCACTCGATCTCGAACTTTCAATTTTAGAATCGTTCGATTGTATTTGCTTCCAGCTAGTTATGCAAGTCCCACCATAACTCGCACAAGAGGTCATCGTTCTTGTATCTTTATAACCTACAAATACCCAAAGGGTTTCATTACCGTTTGGATCTTTATAGATAGCTTGATAACCAGGGCCGCGCTTTTGAATGGCCTCAAAGGTCTCTTTAGGGAAACTAAAATAGACTGTACTTTGCTGAGCCCTCACCGTTGATGAAACAGAGGTAAAAACAAAAATTAATGCTAAAGAAATTTTAATTAATTTTTGTTTTTTCTCACATATAAACTTTTTCACATATACCTCACACCATTTACTTTAAACTTAAATTTTCTATTTGAATCTTCATTTTTCTAAATTGATTGCGACCAGAAAAAAACTCACGGCCCTGAATCTCAGCAAGACGTCCCGCAGCTTGCACTTGTTCAAATGTTATATCTCCGCAATCCGATTCAACTTCATCAAACTGACGTGATAAATATTCAAGATCTAATACTCCTAATTGATTTGATAAAAAACTAGAAATTAAATTATCAAAACTATCTGAGCACATTGACATTATTGACTCAATCTCAGTTTCATTATGTTTTTGCTTTATTTCTTCCACACGAGTCTGGCCAATTAAAACGGAAAGATCCTGTACCTGATTTGAAAAATCTCTTTCAAGAGCATCTAAGTCTTTTTTAAAAGCAACTAAGTTAGAAATTAATGATTCTCGTGATGTGCCTGTATCTTCTACCACCGACCAAATTTGAGAGCTTGTAAAATCCTCCCTTACAAAATGAGTTATAACTCCAATAAGAAGTCTTCTTAAGTGGAGAGCTTCTCCAATTGAACTTACACAACTTTGTTGATCTTCAATAGATTGAGAACTACACAATACGAGAACTTCAGGTACTTTTAATGCAAACTTTTGATCTTCTTGAATTAACCGCACAACCTCTAATGCATAGACAGAAAATTTTGAATTCTCGGCATTAATTAGACGTGTTTGAATTTCAATCATAGCAGAAATATATAACTGCATTTCAGCATATATTTCCATTAGCCTTGCTTGAGCCTCACTACTGACTATGGCATCAGCAATTTTAGTAACACCAACGACGGCGGCCATAACCACACCCGCTGGAGGGAAAGCCATAGTAACAGCCCCTGTTGCAACATCAGCAGTAGCAAATAAACGTTGTTTATCTGTTTTAGCTTTTGAAAAGTTATCGACCCCTTCGCCTATTGAATACAAAGCAATTGCTTTGCCGCCAGCTGACAGTTCACCATTCTTTGCTGTTGAATTCAAAGAATGGTCTATTGCCATTTTAACTGCTTCTTGGCTGGCAGAACGCAGAGCTCCTTGTTTTATAGATTCAAGCATTTGCTCTTTATTGTTAGACTTTTCATACATCAAATAAAGTAAACCTAATTGTACATAATTTGCAGTTCTTGAAAATGACTCAAGACCAGGTTTTTGTGCATCCAATGATTTAAATTCTGTTTGAGTTTCGGCTCTTACAAATGAACCGAAAAGGCTTATTTGAAGTAGAGTCAAAGCTAGAAATAAACACTTAGTTTTCATAATTCTCTTCGCGTTTATAACGGTTTTCACCCTCTGTGCTTAGCAAAAGAACTCCATCACCACTTATTTTTGATGCACTAATTTCAATAACTTTCTTTATTCTGATATCTTCAGATTTGTCGGTTTGTTGAAATGCCATGGAATCATTAGGAATTGTTAAAATTTTATTTTCACCTAGAATGATAAGATTATCGACTCCAATATTAACATATCCAAAATATAAATTGTGACCCTGAATCATTTCAAAGTCGGCTAAAATTAAATTTTTTGCCCTAATATAAAGAGAACTTAATTCTTGTAATTTACTAGTTGTACAAATCATAATAGTTTCAGCCGTTAAAGCAACTAGGCTTATATCCCTGATAGGATTAAAGTATTTATATGTTTTATTTAATTCTGCTTTACCATAGCCAAAGAATTGAGACATTTCATTTACAAAATG
>DAIRER010000122.1:0-6047 GCA_036795495.1 Pseudobdellovibrionaceae bacterium
CCCGCATCGGCCCTCATGGTTCGTGTTAAATACCCAATTCCTGGCGTTGGCAATGGGCCTACCAATTGCACATGCACACCCATGGAGTTTAATCCACTGGACAAGGCCTGTTCAATCATATATCCAGAAATACGTGTGTCTTTTCCTATAACCACTTTTAAAATGGGTTTTACTTTACCCTCGGCTTTATTTTGATTTTCTTGCTGATTCAGCAAAATGCCGATGGCTTGACCCACTTTAAGAACTATGTCCGGAGTCATGGGATATTCATTTGCGGTGCCGCGAATTCCATCAGTTCCAAATAGACGATTTTTTGAATCACGCATTTTATTGATCACGGGGTTGTTTATTTTCTTCGACATTTTCATCCCTTCGAATAAGTTCAAAGTACAACTTTTCAGGCCGTATCTCAACAATTTCCACACCTACGGGCAATTCCACTTGAGCACGTTTGAATTCAATTTGATGTTTTCCTGATTTAAAATCCCTTAAAGAAATATTTAAAGAATTATATAAGGCACTATCCATAAAATTTCTTAAAGCTAACCTTGGACCACTGACTTTAATTCGAACTTGATCTACATTGTGGTCTTTTAAAATATAATTGGCCCCTAAAATAAATTCTAAGTCCATGGTTTTACTCGCCACATAGTCTCTTCTTCCAGAAACCAAAACCCAAAGGACTAAAGACATTAATAAAGCTATTAACTTAAAAGCCAAATCATTAAATATAAAATCTATGGTTTTACTTTTCATGTTTTTAACCCCGACTCGTTGGGTGTGGGTCGATACTTAACTTCTAAAATCTCATAAAGTCGACGACGAATATCACCCAAAGTTAAGTTTGGATAAAGTTGACCGCCATGAACAATGCTTACAGACTTGGACTCTTCACTGACAACAAGAATCACGGCATCTGTTTCCTCACTCAAGCCCAAGGCCGCACGGTGCCGAGTACCTAAATTTTTATCGATAACGGGGTTTTTTGTCAGTGGCAAAAAGCAACCTGCTTGCACCAATCGTCCCGAGCGCAACAGAATGGCTCCATCATGCATTGGGCTTGAAGGATGAAAAATTGATTCTAAAATCTGTGTGGAAATTTTTGAATCAATCTCCACACCCATTTCTATATGGTAATCGACGGCAATTTCTCTTTCGATAACAATCAAGGCTCCATATCCTTTTTGCGCCAAAGAAATCATTGTTTTTGAAAGTTCTTCAATTAAATGAGTTTCCTGAATATTTGAGGTTCCAAAAAAAAATGGATTTGTTCCAATATGTGCCAGAGCTCTTCGAAATTCAGCCTGAAAAAGAATCACAACAATCAAAAACAAATGTGAGAAAAATTTCTCTAAAATCCAATGAAATGTAACAAGTTCAAAAGAGATGCTGGTGATAAAGCCCAAAGCCAAAATGCCCAAGCCAGAAAGCATTTGAAGTGTTCCTGTTTTTTTAATAAGGAGGAGAAGTCTATAAATCACCAACCAAACTAAAAAAATATCAAATAAATCTAAAAAACCGACATTCTTAAAAATTGAGTTAAGGTTTTCAAAAAAATAATTCATCATTTCAAATTTAAACGGCCGCAGTTCCTGGATTTCCTACAGGATCATTGCCTTCATTTTTCTTTTTGTTTTGTTCCATTTCTGCAACAACTTTTGCTAAGTCTTCTTTGCGGCCTTTTCTGCTTTTTTCAATTTCTGAAACATTGGCCCCATCAATCATCATATCCACTTCATAACCGTCAATGGTTTCATACTCTAACAAAGCTTTTGTGATGCGCTCTAAGGCTTCTTTATTTTCAGTTAAAATTGTAATGGCTTTTCGATAACCTTCGTTAATGATTTTAGAAACCTCAGCATCAATCTCTTCAGCCTTAGATTCTGAATAATCCTTTTTTGTATGCCCATACTGGAGCCCTAGAAAAACGGGACCCTCTCTTTTTTCAAATGCCATTGGACCCAACGGACTCATTCCCCATTCGCAAACCATACGACGAGCAATTTCAGTCGCTCTTTCAATATCATTACCGGCTCCCGTTGTAACATCCTGATAAATTAACTCTTCAGCCGCTCGTCCACCAAATAAAAATGCAATCATTTTTTCAGCACGAGTTTTTGAAAGGGATAGACTTTCCTTTTCTGGTAAAGTTTGCGTAATACCTAAGGCCATTCCTCTAGGTATGATTGTGACCTTGTGAATTGGGTCTAATCCCGTCAGTTTTCGACCCACAAGAGTGTGACCCGCTTCATGGTAAGCCGTCATTTGACGATCTTCTTCTGAAATGACCATGGACTTACGCTCACTGCCCATCATGACCTTATCTTTTGCCTTTTCAAAATCTTCCATTTCTAAATACTTTTTATCTGTTCTTGCTGCAATTAAAGCCGCTTCATTGACTAGATTTTCAAGATCTGCTCCTGAAAATCCAGGAGTCCCACGGGCTAAGCGCATAGGTTCTACATCGGGACCAATTGGAGTTTTTTTCATATGAACAGTTAAAATTTGCTCACGACCCTTAACATCAGGTTTATTTACAACCACTCGACGATCAAACCGTCCGGGACGCAACAAGGCAGGATCTAAAACATCAGGTCGATTTGTTGCCGCTATAAGAATAACACCTTCACTGGACTCAAATCCATCCATTTCAACAAGTAGCTGATTGAGAGTTTGTTCACGTTCATCATGACCACCACCCATTCCAGCTCCACGATGTCTTCCCACCGCATCGATTTCGTCTATAAAAATCAAACAAGGGGCATTTTTCTTTCCCTGCAAAATAAATCTCTGACTCGGCTGGCTCCAACTCCCACAAACATCTCAACGAAGTCGGATCCTGATATTGTAAAAAACGGTACGCCCGCTTCTCCGGCAACAGCTCTCGCCAATAAAGTTTTACCAGTTCCCGGAGGACCCACCATTAATACACCCTTTGGAATATGACCACCCAATCGAGTGAATTTTTTAGGGTCTTTCAAAAATTGAACAATTTCAACTAACTCTTCTTTAGCCTCTTCAACTCCAGCAACATCTTTAAACGTCACTCTGTTTTTATTTTCAACCAAACGCGCGCGGCTTTTCCCAAAGGACATCGCCTTTCCACCACTCACCTGAATTTGGCGCATAAAAAATATAAAAATAAGAGCTAACAATATTAATGGTAACCCGTTTATTAAAAAAGATTGAATAAAACCATTCGAATCTCCAGCTTCATAATTAGGAGTGATTCCATTTTGAATCAGAAATCGATAACCTTCATCATCCGTATTTCCGCTAATCTTAAATTTTGTCCCTTGATATTTTTTTTGAAACTCGGGTTTAACTTCTCCAACAATTTCTTTTGTTTCTTGAAGAAAAGTCACCATAGCTATTTCTTTTGCTTTTATGGCCTCTTGAAATTTTGAATAACTAAAATCCTGAATTAAAGATTGTTGTTTATTCTCATACGACTGAAATAAAAATACCGCCATAATCACTAAGAAAAACCATAGGGCTATTGTTTTTTGATTTGATTTCATTAAATGTCCTTTCCTACTTTCGATATAATAACATCACGCTAGGTATACATCGACTCTTTATGAGTCCGGAATAAGCCTAGTTTTATTAGAAAATCACTCATTTTTCTAATAAATTGGCGTGTTGCCATTGAGGTGATGCCTAGCGCGCAATCAATATACGCTCTGCATCGCAAATCCATTGACACGCGACCACTCTAAATGTGTGTTCTTTTTTACTTTTGTCTAGGTTTTTTTTTATTTCCTCAAGCTGCGCCAAGGAAAATTGATATTTATTTTGAGATATTAAGTATTGTGCCAAAATTTGAGTTTTCTCTTCAGAGGATAGCGTTAAATAGAAAACCCTTGAAAGCACCCCTTCATTGGCTAAAATTTTCTGACTTTTCTCATAAAGGGAAAGAGAGGGCTCTCTTCGAGACGTTTTTTGTGAAATCTGCTCTAAAGAACGTGCCAATGTTTTAATCGAACCTTTTCTCTTTTTCTCTAACTCAGGAAGCCATATCATTCTAATCCAGTTACGTAAATATTCAACTTCTTGATTTGAGGGGTCCTCTACAAAGTCTTGTCCTAAATCACGCAAATATAAAACAATTTCTTTTTTTTCAACACCCAATAAGGGACGAAAAAGTGGATGTGCATAGGACTTCATGGAAACAAGTCCCTCTTCTGAAACACCACGAATTAAACGAATCAATCGAGTTTCTAATAAATCATCCAAGTGATGACCCAGAGATAAAATTTCGATATTTTTTTTCTTCATAATCAGAGCAAGAGCTGCATAACGCTGTTCACGCAACTCCGCTTCACCACTTTTATGACCCGGTTTAATTTTTAACGAGAAAAAGGGGATGCTTAAATTCTTACAACTTTTCCGGCAAAACTTCAGGGCTTGATTTCTATATTTTAAAATTCGAGGATCCAAAGATGAGTCACCATGATGAATATAGGCTGCAAACAATTGCCCTTGGGGCAAAACTTCATTCAATAGGTGGAGTAAAGCTATAGAATCTGCTCCGCCCGATAAAGCCACTAAAAATTTATTTTTTTGAAGCCCAAAGGATTTGATTTGTTTCCAAACGTAATGCTCTAGATTCTTATTCATTGCCTCTTATAAAACTGTTTTGTTCCTAGTTCAAGCCTTCTAAAGGCTTAACCACGGATCTCATGCATCAAGGCTTTGTGCAATAATATGACATCATTATTAGATTGATGAAGTCGAGAAATTAAAAAAGTCGCGATATTTCTGACAATAGGAAGAGCCCATTGGGGATATTTCTCACAAAAAACATTAAAATCAGTTCTATTTAAAACTAAGAACTGACAGTCTGTATCACAACGGACTGTGGCTGTTCGAGAATCTCCTTCGATCAATCCACCCTCTCCCAAGGCTGGAGTTTGTTCGTCCTTTAAAATCGCCACTTTATAACTGGCATTTTCTGGGGTGTTTTTATAAACACTCACCTGACCCTTTAAAAGAATAAAAAATTCGTGTTCAACTTTTCCTTCTTGAATTACAACATGATCCGCTTTAAAAGCTTTTTCTTTCATCAAATGCACTAGAATATTTTGAGCCTCACGATTGCCCTTAAGACCACCAAGTACTTTAACACGATCTAATACGGCAATTTTTTCTTCAATTGTTTTTTCAAACATGTGACCCCACTTCTTCAATCACAATAGCCATAGTTCCCTCTTGAAGAATATATTCATTTCCAGGATTAAATCTGGGCATATTGTATTTCATATGCTTTACCTTTACGAGATTATGAACTAAATCCTCGATATTTGGTGTTTGTTGAGCTTTTTGAATGGCATACTCCTTGGCCTTATGAATATTTCCAGAATTTTCTAATACACCCACAAGATGCGTTTTTTTTGGTAACTGTGAAAAATACTCATTTAAGTCTTTATAGGTCAATAATTTCAAATTCTCAGGAATTTCTACAGTTCTTAAATAATTTCCACTGTGAGGATCCAAAAGATCATGAAATATATTTGTAAGACCAACTCCAGCGGAAGATAAGGCCAAAAGCATACGTGAGTACTCTCGAGAGTATACAATCTCTTGAACATTCGCTAATTTAAGATATTGATCCATAGAAGAGTCTAAAATCTCAGCAACAACTGGCACTCCTCGAGCGATATTAGAAAGAATCATTGCCGTCATAATCGTTTTTGCATCAGCCTCTACAATGGTAGGGACTCGACCTGAAGCATCTGGTGTTGCATCCGCTAAAATTAAAATTTTCTGTGCCTTATCTGGAGCGACTCGACGAAGATTTGTTTCAACAAAAAAATCTCCTCTTAAAACCTTTACTTTTTCCAACCGAGGCGTACCTAATAAATTTTCAATCATAGACTCTTGAGCATTATTGACAAGAATTAGCTTTGAACCATCTAAACCTTTATTAAAATCCAAAATATGAAATAAAATAGAGGACATCTCTTTTTTCCATCCACAAATCACAAAATGATTTGAAAGCTCCTGAGTATTCACGACCCCTCTCCTTTCCAAAATGGTTCTTTCCA
>DAIRER010000123.1:0-6026 GCA_036795495.1 Pseudobdellovibrionaceae bacterium
GAGGGAGCTTGTCCATGGCCGTTCTCTCCCCAGCATTTGACGCCATCATCATCGATGGCGCAGGTGTGACTATTTCCAGCTGAAATTTGACGAGGGTTTTTAAGAGTGGGACTTGTTACAATAGAGGGAGCTCGTTCATCGTCGTTATGTCCCCAGCATTTGACGCCATCATCATCAATCGCGCAGGTGTGAAAGCTTCCAGCTGAGATTTGCCGTGGGTTTTTAAGCTTGGATTTAAATTTAGGGGCTTGTCCATGAAGATTCATCCCCCAACATTTGACGCCATCATCATCGATGGCGCAGGTATGCTTATATCCAGCTGAGATTTGCCGTGGGTTTTTAAGGTCGGATTTGAACGCGGGAGACTGGCCCTCGGTATTGTCTCCCCAGCATTTGATGCCGTCATCGTCAATTGCGCAGGCGTGGTTTTCTCCTAAGGATAATTGTGGTGATTCGTCAATAACCATATTTGGAATGGCCACAGCAATAGATTGTAAGGAAAATAATATTCCAAAAACCATAAATCTTAAAATGTTCACAAGACCCCCTTGGACTGAATTTCATCCATTCGTAAAAGATTGGAATATAAATTGATAGCGATAGAATAGTTTTCTAAAGAAACTTGTACATAGATTTGTTTCCATATGGGTGAATTTAACCAATCTTGTAAAATTTTGTGGCTCAAAACCTCTTCTTGGTCATTTTGTACAAACTTCAGATAATTTTGAACTTGTTCAAGTAACAAGAACGGTTCTGAGTCTTTTGGAAATAGTGGTAATAATGTTTGCAGTTGTTCATTCATTTTTGTGGCCAATTTTTGCGTTCGTGTTATATCAATGTTTTCGAAAGACTGCTGAATTTTAACAAGAGGAACCCAACCCTTTTCCAATCCGATTAAAAAATGAGTTAAAGAACTTGGAACTTTATAATTTCCCTCGGCAGTTAAAAATGCTGAAAAATAAGCCCGAGTACTTGGGTTTATTTTTTGTTTAAGTTTTTGGCCCCAAATGGATGTTACAAAGGTATAGTCATTTTGAAGTTGCTGTGAATTTTCAGTGGCCATTTCGATAAGTATAAGACCAGGACAGTTCTCGTGAGATTTAATATGTGGCGGAAGCGTAGCTTGTTCGTGGCCACCGATTCCGACGCCGTCACCCCCAATGCCTACACCGTCGCCCCCGATAGTTTTTGGAAAAGAAGGACGGTTTTGATAACTTTGAAGATCACAATCAAGCCATTGATAGCGTAGGCCATCAATGGTGGTTGAGATTTTTTTTATTTGTTCTAAATTTGGATCCAAACTATTTCCAATTTGAAAACCGGATATTGACTTTTCAATCCATTCTTTGATTTCTAAAAAAGGAATAATTTGGGCAATAATTTCTTCTCCTTCAGGGTTTTCAGTTTCATATTGAAGCTCCTTCAGGGCCATGCCCGCATTTTTTATATGAAGGTATTGGTGTGAAATGACACCAAGAACTTTGTGCCTTGTATCCATCAAGGCCCCGCCGCTCATACCATACTCCGAGTACCCTCGAACCTCTATGCTGGTTTTAATTAAGGGTAAAAACATGCGTTTACTTTTGGGATTAATAATTTGCGCACTGGGATCAAGACTGAGGGAATTCGCTTTAAAAGGAAATCCCCCTAAAATTACATCTTGTGCCATAAAAGCAGAATCTGTTGAAAATAACTCTTCATATTTTTTAAGCTGAGAAGTTGAAAATGAATTTTCTGATAACACCTTAAGTAAGGCGACCCCACGTCCAACATGTACGGACTTTAGCTGAGTCTTAATGCGGTTATTTTTAAAGACAATATGAGAGCAAAAAGTTTTGTTTTCAAAATCGTGATATAAAACATGATCTGAGGTCAGCACATAGGCTGAATTTTGTTTTGTAAATAAAATTCCACTACCTAGTTTTTTATTATTAGACATTGAACAGGATCCACTTTCAACTTGAACTAAAAAAACTTCAGAGGGGTTTGAATAAACAGGATGAATATAAAAGAATAACAAGAGATTTAAAAAAAATTGAATTTTCATGACAACGTCTCTTGTTTAAGTTTTGTGAGCGTCGTTAGAAGTTCCTTTTGAGCCTTGTACAGAGAGGCTTTTCCTTGTCCATGAACGAGGATCCAGTTTCTTTTTTTCCACTCTGTAATTTTTCGAATCACATTGGATTTGGATAAGTTGAACTCTTTTTCATAGTCTATTCGTGATTTCCAATCCGTAATAAAAGAGTCTAATTTGATTTTGGATTCTATAAGTTGTGCAGACCTTTTAATCTCTGAATTTGATTGCGGTTCTGGTCTTGAAAACTGATCTTTAAAAGACACCGCTTCTAAAACATGAGGAGTGTCGCCAAATGACTTTATTAAATGATCTTGTCTTTCACACAAAATTAAATTGAGCTTTGTTCTAAAGGTCATTGCTGGCGATAAAAGCTTGTTGGCTTGAGTCAATAATGAGGCGATTTTTGGATCATGCACAAAAGAATCATAGCTAGGAATTCCAAAACAGACATTAAGGACTTCGTCCTTTGTGGCAGAGGCACGTGTGCGAAAATAAGAAGCCAAAAGAAATAATGAAGAGTTAAAAGATTTTTTTTCAACTCCGAATTGAATTTGAACTACTTTTTTCTTAAGAAAATCCAATTTAATTCCATCTTTTAAAGAAGAGTCAGGAGAAATTAAATGCTGTAATGATTTTGTTAAAGTCATGAAAAAAGTAGAGTTTTTTTTCAGTGAATCAAACATAAGAAGGTTTTTAAGATGATTTGCATTTTCCTTGTGAAAAGGATGTGTTTCTATGAGGGATAAGTATTCCGTGCTTAAGGTGCTTTTTTTTCGAGTTGCTTCAAGGTAATTAAGAACTAAACGTTCGTACTCGAAAACTTTATGGCATAAAGATTGAGGATAGTTAACTTTATGTACTGAGGGTTTCTGATCACCTAAAAATGAGATCCATCTTGTTGCATTTTCAAGCATTTGAAAATGATCTGAGGAAATTATTAACTTTTGATCCGTATCAAAAGTTTTTAAAATGACCTGATACAACTTTGCGATTTTACTTAAAAGGTTTGTGCTGGGTTCTTCGAGCCAATACCATACCCATAAGTACAGCCTTTCAATATGAGCAGATATTTTAATGTGGGTGCCTAAATCCTCTTCAATTAAAAGACCTCGTAAAGTTCTAATGCGATATTGGTTTAAATAAAAAATTTCTGAGTGTAATTCATCAATTGAAACGCGGATCGACTTTCTGAATTCAATATAGGGCAAATGATTTAAATAAGATAAAAAATACTGGGACCAAAATCCTAATTTTTTTTGTGAAATAGAACTTTCGATGTTTGTGTTGAGAGATTCAAAATTACTGGATCGAAAACTCTGTCTTAATTTAAAGCCTTCGACTTCAAATACAACATTTTTCGCCCAAGTGGATTTGTCCTCGTTCGTTAAAGAATCATAGGATTTCATCCACTCGTTTTGGTAAACACTATCTATAAGATTAAGGTCTTCTAGACACAGGATTATATTTGTGGATGAAATAGAGAGTTCTTTTTTATTTTTAGAAAGTTTTTTGGCCATTACAAAGTTTTCTAGGGCTTTCTGAATTTCACTTTTAGAAAAATACTGTAGTCCCTTTTGTAAAAAATAATTATAACTGGCCTTGATTTTGTATTTAGATATAAATTGATCTATATGTGATAAAATTAAATCGGCTTTTTCATTTTCAAGACGATTTCTGTAAAGCGCACTTTCAAAAAGCATAATTTCGACGATCATTTCATGAGACTGACCCGTCTGCAAAAGTAAATCTAATTTGCTTTGACTGGACGTACAATCTGAAAAGTCAGAAATTGAGGCTAATAAATCCAAATACAACAAGTAGGATTCAGAAATTTGGCCGCTATTTCTGAGCTCCCAGAGTTTTTCAAATTGAATTTGAGATATTTCTAGGGACATGCACTCACCTGACCATATTCACCGATAAACTCGTTTTGACCAATAAGCTCCAGCACCAATGATAGGGACTTATAATCAGAGCCGATGGTATTTTTTAGAGGCTCATAAAGCTTTCTCATTTCGCAAAACAAAATCGCTGCACTTTTAAATGCCATTGGGCGATCACCAAGAGCCGCTTTGGCGCGACTCTCGCTGAGAAGGCCGGCATAAGGTTGATTTTTATCCGAGCTACCAATGAAAATTTGTAATTTAGATTTTAAACTTTTTGGTGCTGTCTCTAATTTTAAAATTTCGTCTATATTGAATTTTATGGCATCTAAAGAATAGAGTAATGCTTTTGTGTAGGGTTCATCATCAAATCCCAGCCCCTTTTTTAAAGCCTCTACCGAAGCTAGAATTTCATAAATTGGTTTTGAATTCATTTGAGTTCGAATCGATTCAAACATCTGGCTTGAAAAACGAAATCTTACAATCAAATGGTGCAAACTGTTTCGTGTTTCCACATGAAAAGGTCCATTTGTAGAAATGGAATCTAAACATCTGGCTGTATTTTTTTGTAATAAAAAGATTCTAGCTTGATCCACATAGTGGATATTTAATTTTACTTTTTCAAAGTTTTTAGAAATCTTTTGAAGTTCAGTAATTGGGTCGGCGGATTTTGTAGATTCACCCAGAACGGGATTGGTCGCGATCAAGATAAAGAGAAAACCGAGTGTGAAATATAATTTTTTAAATGGAACGGTTTGAAATCGATTTTGTTTTTCTTTGGTCATTTGAGCTTCTCCCTTTATGGTTTGGAGCGAATTAACATTTTCGACTCAACTCTGGAACGTATATTCTACTTCGTGTAATTTTTTTATATATTAGGCTTAAAATGCCACAGAACCGCGGGGGGCGCGTTTCTGTGGCTAAGCTCGCCCTGTCCAGTTAATCTAATTTCATTCTTGCTTTTTCTCTCAAGCTCATCAACTCAACAGCTAGAGGATAAGCACTTTGTATTTGAAAGTTATTCATTAGATAGGGCTGTGCACGATCTAAATACTTTAACAGAATTTCGAAGGTGGGGCGCGCTGTACGACTGGCATCACCGCGGGCATCGGAATAGGCAAGGGCTTGAGCTGCCGCAGATTTTATAGGGAGCAGATAGGCGCCATAGTCCGCATAATTTGTATAGAGCGAAAGCTGTTCAACCAGATAAATGGCTCGCGCCGAAATACGACTCATAACACTGTCTGAATAGTGTGGAAATTGTCCATATTGATAGTCTGGGACCGGAGAATTTCTATAATTTGGATTTTGTATAACGACGGCCTTAATCGATTTGACTTTCAGTCGACCAGAGAGAACGACGATTTCAATAGAACTTGTTGTCCTCTCAATGGAAACAGAGACATGTGGGTCAACAACGGGCACTGGAAACTGAGCTCGTTCTTCTCCATTCACTTTGATTTGAACCTGGGCGTAGTTGGAGCCAAGAGCTTCTACCGTCATGTAGAGGGTTTTTACAAAGGCGGGGTTATCTAATTTAACAGAACGCATTTCTCCGTTATCAACGGTAAAGCCCCAGTTTGTAAGAGGGATTGTTTCATTGCAGTCACTGCAATTGGGATAAGCATAGATTGTTGATCCCCAGCTCAGCGCGGACATCATCGCGAGTAATGTGAACATTTTTTTTACTTTCATAGAGGTCTCCTTTTGTTTTTAAGTAACTAGCGGGCTAGTTACGTTTTAATAAGCTACTTGAACTTTCTTTTAGGGACTTATGCCGCCATTGATCGAAGAAAACATTTATTAAAAAATTATTTTGGATCGTATTTGGTTCGAATGTGGGACGAACGAGGGGGGCTTTGGCGTGGATGCTAAGGCAGATCCAGTTCCTTACAAAATACAATAAAAGGTAAAATCCTGATTTTTTCATTTATGAGTCTATCTTTTTTTCCACGATGGACTTGATACCATTTCGGTATAGAAATTCTATTCGAAAAGTATTCAATATGTCTTGGCGGATAGGAAGAATAATGCCCCTAAACCGAGCCTATTCAAAGTATTCTATC
>DAIRER010000124.1:0-6017 GCA_036795495.1 Pseudobdellovibrionaceae bacterium
AATTGGGATTTTTCAAGCCTGTGGTCAATCTCTACGTTAAAAGGTTACGCTGTGCCGCTACTTTAAGCATCGGTCTAAAGGGGTTGACAGAAAGTAGGAACTTCAATAGTGTTCAATTTTAATGTCATCAATAAAGTCTTTGATTCAAATCCCTGATCTGACCGCCCTTGAAGTTGAGTCTGTACTCACTCACGCTGTTGATTTTTTACCTCAAAATCTTGAAAAAACTCTGAGTACAAGAACTCAGAGTTCAGGTAATCACGTGGTGGGTCTTGTGTTTTTTGAATCCAGTACGCGAACGCGTATGAGTTTTGAAATGGCAGCGCTGCGAACGGGTCGAAAATCCATTTTGTTTGATGGATCGCGTGGGACAAGTTTAGAAAAGGGTGAGACCTTCTTAGATACGCTTTTAAATATTGCAGCCATGGGGCCAGATATTTTGGTGATACGTGCTCCTGATACTTTAGATATGATCGATGTGTCGAAAAAAATAAATATTCCCATTCTCAATGCGGGTTGGGGAAAGTTAGAACACCCTTCACAGGCTTTATTGGATATATTTACGATTTATGAAAAACGAAAAATAAATCTAGAGCGACGACCTGAAAGACTTTTATTTGTCGGCGATGTAAAACACAGTCGTGTTGTTGGATCGCACATTCAATTGAGTCGGATTTTAAATTATGAAATTGCATTTTGTGGCCCGCAGAATTTTATACCACTTGAAACTGATATCCCGTATTTTTCAAGTTTGGAAGAGGGCTTGGCTTGGTCGACCTCAGTCATGCTCCTTCGCGTTCAAAAAGAAAGACACGAATCCAGCTCGGATTTAAGAGAGTATATTTCTAAATATTCTTTGAATGATGAACATTTAAAAAAACTTAAAAAAGATCAGTGGATCTTGCATCCGGGGCCTGTCAATCAGGGTGTGGAAATGAATGAAAATGTGTATACGGATTTTCGAAGCCTTATCTTGGATCAGGTTTCTCATGGTGTGGCGCTTCGTGCAGCCCTTCTGGATTATTTTTTGGAGAATAAATGATATATCAAGGTTTTTTAGTTTTAGAAAGTGGCGAAATTTTTGAAGGTCAATGGCTAGGGGGACAAAATCGCGCGGGCGAAGTTGTTTTTAACACCACCCATTCCGGTTATGAAGAAGTGGCTTCGGATCCTTCATATTATTCTCAAATTGTGGTTATGACAGCTCCGATGCAGGGGAATTATGGATCCCACTCTGAGGTTTTAGAATCCAAAAGATATTGGATTGAGGGTTTTGTATGTTTACAAATGCAAAATTCAGTTCGAGACCAAAGCTGGATCTCACGCCTTTTAGAATCGGGAATCCCCATTTTTACAGAAGTCGATACCAGAAGTTTGGTAAAAGTATTAAGAAATTCCGGAACACAATGGGGAGCCCTGGTTCAAGCTATAAGCAAAGAAGAGGCTCGACAGAAGGCCCAGGCCTTGATCGCCGAGAAAAAGAAAATAGATAAAGACTGGGTTTTTACGGTAACTAGAAAAAAGAAAGAAATTCGTACTGGAAAAAATTTAACAGGCCCCCGTGTGGCTATTTTAGATTATGGAAGTAAAGAAAATATTTTAAGAGAGGTTGAAAATTTAGCCTCTGAAGTTTGTGTGTTTTCATCACGAAGTACTTATAAAGAGATTATGGATTATAAACCCCATGGGGTGCTCTTAACAAATGGTCCTGGGGATCCGAAAGAGGTTCAACAATCCGTGAATGTGATTCGTGAGCTTATAGGAAATGTTCCTGTATTTGGTATTTGCATGGGGCATCAGTTGTTGGCCTTGGCTTTGGGTGGTGAGACTTACAGATTACGATTTGGTCACCGAGGGAGTAATCATCCCGTAAAAGATGATTTACTAAAACGTGTGTATATGACGAGCCACAATCATGGTTATGCTGTTGAAGAAAAAAGTCTTCCCTCGGATGTGTTGGTGACTCATCGAAATTTAAACGACAATACCGTCTCTGGTTTTTACAGTCAAAATCGTCGCTGTTTAGGGATTCAATTTCATCCTGAAAGTTGTCCTGGTCCCCATGAGGCTCAAGAGCTATTTCGGTTTTTTACAGGAGTGATGATATGAATTCATTTGAGCCAATAACAAATAAAATTATCAATTATTTCGTAGAAAATCCTTTCAAAGAGGAATTGGCTGATGCAAAAAAATATTTTTTTGAAAATGCAGGAATCTTAGATGAACGCAGTGAAGCCTTTGATCAAAGAATGAAGCAATTCTATGATTGGTATTTGTTCACTCGAAACTTAAAGGGGTTTGCCCAAACCCCTTTAGAAAGTTGTTTTGATGTTCGAGCCCTACGCTTGAATGAAGAAGAATTGATTCAACTTGATAAACTCAAACTGCATCGTCACTCTTTGTTTGAGTTTATCAAAGTCAAAGAGGATGATGTTTATGTCCGAGATTTACTGAATGATAAAAAATATATTGTTAGAAAATCTCCATGGATTTTTGGTTTTGCACCTAAAGAAATTTTTGAAGCGCGATTGGTTCCACTCGGTGAGACCTATGAATTTATGAAGGGTCTTTGCTTTCATCCTTCGCAGGCCTACAAGTATATTCTTGGGGAAATAAAAATTTTAAAAAAAACTCCTGATTTAGATCCAGATGAATTTATTTTAAGGCTTTGTAAAATGCGCTACCAGATGGATCAATACCGACACATTTCTCCGGAGATGATTTATTCGAATGAGAATAAAGTTCAATTTAAATCAAGAGGTGATCAATGAAAAAGGTTCTCATTATAGGTTCTGGACCAATTATTATTGGTCAAGCCTGTGAATTTGATTATTCAGGGACTCAAGCTTGTAAGGCTTTAATGAAGGAAGGGCTAGAAGTTATTTTAGTCAATTCGAACCCCGCAACCATCATGACAGATCCAGAAATTGCAACTCGAGTTTACGTAGAGCCCTTAAAAGTAGAATATTTAGAAAAAATTTTAGAAATAGAAAGACCCGATGCTGTGATTCCCACATTAGGAGGGCAAACAGCCTTGAATTTAGCTTTAGAATTGCATGAAAAAGGCATTTTAAACCGTTTCGGCGTTCGCCTTTTAGGGGCGAATCCAGAGGTGATTAAAGCCGGAGAAGATCGAGAAATTTTTCGAGGGATTCTTGATAAAATCGGAGCTCGTTATCCCAAAAGCATTATGGTTCGTCACTTTGACCAAGCCCTGATGGCTGCTGAGCAGTTGGGTTATCCTTTGATCCTTCGGCCCAATTTCACCTTGGGGGGTGGGGGCGGAGGCGTCGCCTATTCTCAAGAAGAATATGTCAGTATGATCGTAAAGGCTCTTCAGGAAAGCCCAACATCTGAGGTGCTTGTCGAAGAAAGTATTTTAGGTTGGAAGGAATTTGAACTTGAAGTGATGCGTGATTGTGCTGGGACTTTTGTTGTTGTTTGCACGATTGAAAATCTAGATCCTTGTGGCGTTCACACTGGAGACAGTATCACCGTGGCTCCTCAACAGACTCTTTCCGATCGAGAGTATCAGGCTATGCGCGATGAAGCTTGCAAAATACTAAACGAAGTGGGTGTTGAAACGGGAGGAGCAAATATTCAATTTGCAGTTCATCCCACAACGGGCGAACGTGTGGTCATCGAGATGAATCCGCGAGTTTCCAGATCTTCTGCCCTTGCAAGTAAAGCCACAGGATTTCCAATTGCTAAGATCGCGGCCTTGTTGGCAATAGGTTATCGTCTAGATCAAATTCAAAATGACATTACTAAGGTGACACCTTCTTGTTATGAACCCGCTTTAGATTATGTTGTTACTAAGATTCCACGATTTGCTTTTGAAAAATTTCCTGGGACAAAAGATGCTTTGACGACGCAAATGAAAAGCGTAGGTGAGGTGATGTCGATAGGCCGCACTTTTCAAGAATCTTTAATGAAGGCACTGCTTTCGCTTGAAAAAAACACTCAAGGCATTCCTGACGTTCATTTTTCTGCAGAGAAATTATCTAACGCCCATTCGGAGCGCATCTATCAATTATTTCAAGCCTTTCGAGAAAAGTTGAGTGTGGCAAGGGTTTATGAGTTGACCCAAGTGACTCCTTGGTTTTTAGAACAAATCGAAGAGATTGTTCGTTTTGAAAGTGAGTTTAAATCCTCTTATTCGAGTGACTCTACTGATTCTAAGGAAGCGGCTCTTTTGCTTTTAAAGGCCAAACGTAAGGGCTTTTCTGATGCGCGATTGGCGTCTTTGGTGGGGAAAAAAGAAATTGAAATTCAAAAAGAACGATGGTCTCACCAAATCCGTCCAGCCTATTTACAAGTCGACACTTGTGCTGCGGAATTTGAATCTCAGACCCCTTACTTTTACTCGTCGTACTGGTCAAAGACCCATGATGTTCAATCCTTTAAGGTTGTTTCAGAAAAGGGAGCTCCCATTGTTGTGATTGGAAGTGGGCCGAATAGGATAGGACAGGGAATTGAGTTTGATTATTCCTGTGTTCGTGGAGTTAAGGCGCTTCAAAAGGTCGGAAAAGCTGTGGCCTTGGTGAATTCAAATCCTGAAACTGTTTCTACGGATTATGACACCTCAGATATTTTATTTTTTGAGCCGTTAACTCGAGAATCTTTATTAGAAGTCTTTCATTATTTAAAACCACAAGGTTTTATTTCACAATTGGGTGGTCAAACGCCAATCAATCTTGCGGCAGATCTTGTGGATCAGGGATATTCTCTTTTGGGTTCTTCGGTTCGTGCCATGGATTTGGCAGAGGATCGAGGTTTATTTGCAAAAATATGTCGTGATTTACGGATTCAAATTCCCCAAGCTGCCATGGCTACAGGGATTGAGGATGCCTTAGAGGCAGAAGATCGCATTGGGTATCCAATGATTTGCCGTCCGAGTTATGTTTTAGGTGGGCGCCGAATGGAAATTATAGAAAATAGAGAGGAATTAGAATCCTATTTTGAAAGAAATCAGGATTATATTGGTTCAGAAAAACCTTGTCTAATTGATCAGTTTTTATTCGGAGCTCTAGAAGTGGATGTGGATCTTGTTCGTGGAAAAGATTGGTCTATTGTTGGAGGAATTGTAGAACATATTGAAGCGGCGGGGGTTCATTCTGGAGACAGTATGGGAGTTATTCCACCGCAGAGGTTAAAACCGGAGACCACTCAGGCGATTGAAGAATTGAGTCAAAAATTAGCAGAACATATGCAAATTTTAGGGCACCTGAACTTACAAATTGCTGTAAAAAATGACATTATCTATTTGTTGGAAGCGAACCCACGCAGTTCGAGATCGGTCCCCTTTGTTTCAAAAGCCACGGGGATTCCAATTGTGGATTTAGGAATCCGCGCGATGTTGGGCCAAGGGCGGGATCAGGTTCAAATCCAAAACTTAAATTGGAAGAATTCAAAGCGGATTGCGGTCAAGGGGGTTGTATTTCCTTTTAAAAAGTTTCCCGAGGCCGATACCATTTTAGGTCCCGAAATGAAATCGACAGGTGAGTCTATGGGATTGGGTGAAAGTTATTCAGAAGCTTTGATGAAGGCTTTTATTTCGAGTTTTTATAAATTACCCAGAACCGGAGAATTCTTTTTTTCTATTCGAGATAAAGACAAACGATTGATGCTCAGTTTAGCGCAAGAGTTGAAAAAAATGGGATATCGCATATCTGCGACGACAGGAACGGCTCAATTTTTTAATGAAAATGGCTTGGAATGTTTATCATTAAAGAAAGTTCATGAAGGCCGGCCTCATTGCGTGGATCATATACGCTCGGGGCATGTTTGTTTTGTTGTGAACACCACGAGCGGTCGATTTTCAATAGCTGCAAGTTATGATATTCGAAAAGCATGTATTGATTATGGAATTCCATGCATTACAGAAAGTGATACCGCTGAGGCATTTATTCTTGCACTTCAAAACTCATTTAGGGATACTTACAATGTAGTTCCGTTAGAGACCATGTTCGAAATTTAAATCATTTCGACAGTATATTATTGGGTCGTGATACTCA
>DAIRER010000125.1:0-5998 GCA_036795495.1 Pseudobdellovibrionaceae bacterium
TGTCGCTGATGATATAAATAAGTATTTCTTAGATTTTTCAAGTTTATTGAACCGATCTTTAGCTCCTAGATAGGCTAAAGCAAAAATAGTTGCCAAAAGTGCTGACTTTGCAAATGGCATATAAAGAAATGCCAAAGCTATACTCGAAAGAATAAGTACCACTTTAAAAACCTGAAACCTCGAGCCAAAGAAAATTAAATTTTCTTTGGCTCGAGGTAAATCAAGAGGAAACTGAATTTTTTTTATATGACCTAATTCTTTCACTTTTCCTCCAACAAACAGAGTTAGAACTCCATTGGAAATGAAGCACTCACGATCCAACTTTTATCCTCTAAATTGACGCTGTTAAAACTAGCACTCGATTCGAAGGGTCCAATTCGTTCTAAATTGGCCTGTCCATATCTAAGATCTTGGTATTCTAGATTCAAACTCAATGAAGCTAAATGAAAGCCAACACCCAAACGACTTCCAGTGGCATTCTGTAACTTCACATCAAAACTTCCACTTTGGTCTGGATCTAAGTCACCACCTAAAAGCAACGATCCCCAAACCCTCAACCCAATATCTGGCATTTGTAAACCTAAAACAGGTCCATAATTAGTTGAAGTCGCATTGGCATCATAATTAATAGAATCTCGTACATGAGGCTTAGCATACCTCCAGTCCATCGCTAAAAAAATTGACTCATTCAAATGAAACCCGAGCCTTGCTCCTATTCCAAATCCATCCACTCGACCCGATGAATTTGAAAAAGGCGACGGATAATTTGTAGCTGTATTCCCTACCTCGTAAGTCACTGCAGGCTCTACAAACAATCCACCACGGGTCTCCTCCTCAGCATGAGCGATTGGCACCATAGCCATCATCATACTACAACCAACAATCATACTTTCAATTTTTAAATTTTTACTTCTCATAATTTCTCCTTATGTTTTAAACTATTTTTTAGTCTATTTTAATTTTTTTCTTCTTTAGCTTTTGTATCCACTTCATCTATTGCATTTTGAACTTTATGTTTAACTTCATTTTCTACACATTCCATTTTTCCATTTACCATCGTACAAGTCTTATCTTTTAAATTTCTGTATTTTTTCTTAACAACATCGACAGTTTTTTTTTGACAGTTTCGGCTTTTTCTAATTTTGTTTCTTCACTTGAGACTCTTTCTGAAAAGCTCATCATAAAACCCAAAGCTAAAGCTGGCACCAGACCGATTAAATATTTACTATTCATTTTTTACTCCTTTTAAATTTTAAAATTACATCGATTATCGATTGTTTAACTTTCCACCTGTAATCATTGAGACCAGAAATGAGATTACAGAAAGGACCAAGAAAACAATCAAAAGCATTCTTCCGATATCTACAGAAAGCCCAGCGATACCGTAGGCACCAAAAATAAATGCCAAAACTGCTATAACAAAAAACGCAACGGCTGCACGCAACATGTGATCCTCCTTTGTAAGTAATTCAATAAAAGACTCAATTCTTCAGATCCGATACACATGTAGTTGCAAGCCTTATGCCTTCAGCAGATGCGTCTGCTTTGATTTGATAACATGAAGGTTAATTTTCGTTCATAAATTGTACGTAGGCTCGTGTAATATTTGAACCTGAAGTATAAGGGGTTTATAAAAATATTTCTAAGGAGGATGGAATGGAAACTTTAGATAGCAATATTCAAGTTTCGATTGAAAGAGCATTGTATGTTAAGCCAATGAATAATGGAATTTCAAATGGACATGAACTCGTTAAAACTACTAGTTCTACTCAAAATAAAATCATCGGTTCGAGCCCTGAGCTAATATCAGTTTTAAAACTGTCTCAAAAAGCAGCAAAAAGTACAGCTAGTATTTTGATAACAGGAGAAAGTGGTACTGGAAAAGAAGTTATAGCTAAATACATACATAGTGAAAGTCAGCATAAAAATGGGCCTTTTGTAGCTATTAACTGTTCAGCAATTCCAGAAAACCTTCTTGAATCCGAACTTTTTGGTCATGCCAAAGGATCTTTTACTGGGGCTATTTGTAAACATATTGGCTTATTTGAAGAAGCACAGAATGGAACTCTCTTCTTAGATGAGATAGGTGATTTAAGTTTAAGTTTACAAGCAAAGCTATTACGTGTTTTGCAAGAAAGAAAAATTAAACGTGTCGGCGAAAACCAATACATTCCCGTTAATTGTCGAATTGTTTCTGCAACTCATAAAGACCTACTTCAAGAAGTTCAAGAACAGAAATTTCGAGAAGACTTGTATTTTAGACTCAACGTTATCCCCGTTCACATTCCACCATTACGAGAGCGTAAAATCGACATCAAACCTCTCGCTGAGTTCTTTTTAAAAAAATATGCTCAAATTAATGGATCCACAGCAAAAACATTTTCAAACGCGACCATAGACTATCTAGTTAATAATGAGTGGAAGGGCAATGTCCGAGAGTTAGAAAACACCGTAGAAAGAGTTGCTGTATTATCCAACCAAACTGAAATTTCATTTGATGAAATTCTTCCAGGTCTTATTAGAAAAAGCGACTTTGTAGATACAAATAATGATCATGGAAATAACACATTTAAAATTTCATGCAACAAACAACTTCCAACTTTGGAAGAAGTCATCCATAAGTACATAGAGTTTGCTGTTCATATGAATGGCGGAGCTCGAGATCAAACAGCCATAGAGTTAGGTATTGACAGAAAAACTCTTTATAAAAGATTACGAAATCACGAAAATGTCACTCACACTTAAGAGATCAATTCTTTTGCAGAAACAGATGCAGATGCATCTGTTTCTGCTTCATTTCTCTTTTTATTTTTATGATTAATTTTTTCTAAACCATCTAAAAATCCTTCTAAAAAAGTCATAAGAAGACTCTCGAAATCAATGGTTTTATGCGTAGTTTGATTTGGAACCATTTCAACACGCCTTCTTACCAAATCATTCCTAAATAAAAGTATAAGAAAGATAGAACACAACAAACCAAAGGAGCCAAAAGACAACAATTCATATAAAAACTGATTTTCAATCTCGCTCAAATGTTGATGTAATGAATCACCTAGATGGAGCACAGAAATAACAATCCCCGCTGTTAAAGCAAAACCAACAAGTATTTTTAAAACAACGGTCAAAACCTCCCGACGAAGTTCGATTTTGACCGCCTGTATTTTTTGCTTTTGACTTTCACTCAAGCTCTCAATCTGTGAGAAAAGAACCAATGAAATAATTTTTAATAAATCCATGGTTTTCATAAAGACTTCAATTAAGATTTTCTACGAAACACATAAGTCAGTAGTGCTCCAGCAACCAACCCGGATGCCGCAGCTATGGCTACACTTTTTCCTGGGTGTCCCTGGACGTATTCACGACTGGCTTTTACAGACTCTGTCGCAGTATCTTTTACAGATGAAACCATTTCACCTAATTTTTCACCAGCGTCATGTGAAATTCTTTCTAATCGACTTTCTACATTAGCCATTTTTCCTTTAATATCTAAACCACTTCCATTTGCTTTGTTTGTCGTATCAGTCATAATATTTGACATAAGATCCACCTTTCAACTTTTTAAGTTTTGTTTTATATTTTGTACAACTTTTTCTTTTTTAGTTTCAAAACGATTCACAATATCTGACAATTTTTTATTGTAGCTTTCCTGGGCCTCGCCGTACTTTTGCTGAATAATTCCACCAAGAGCTTTCATATCTCCTTGGGTCTTATCAATCTCATCATTCGTTAATTTACCCCAGGATTTCTGGACTTCTCCTTTTATTTCTAGCCACTTTCCTTTAACTGTATTTTCATTGAATTTCATAAATTTTCTCCTTGAATGATGCCTCAGCATCAGACTGTTAATCTTTTAGAACTCAATTGAGTTAGAATGCAATCTCAAGGCCAAGCTCTATAACTCTTAAACCATTTTAGAGGGCCTATTGTTAAAAAAAATGTGGAAAATTTGGTATGGACGGTTAAATTTTGAACGTCTTTATAAAAACTTTAAAAAACTCAATACTTTCGAAAAATATAAATCCTAAAAATGCAAAAAATATAAATGTGGCTACAGCCAATCCATAGCCTAACCATAATAGACGTTCATCCTCTTCGATATGCGCAAGGGACATGAGTAGACAAGTCCAAGCTGGTAATGCGTTACTGAATGGAATTGGTAATGGTAATGATAAGACCAGACCACTGATTAAAATAATAATGCCATTAACTTGATAAAATCTTCCAGATTTTTTTTTCCACCCGCCCATAGGTCTAATGAATTTTTCAATCCAATTTAGCATTTTCAAACTATAAAAAATCATTTTCTTCAGTGTATCATGGGGAATTTTCCAGTGATATATCTTATATGACAAATGAGGAGGTTTACCTTGTTTAAAGGAAATTGAAAATCCAAGTATGGCAATCATAACCCCAAAAATTGTTGAAATTCCAGGCAATGGAACAGGCTGTATAAATGGCACCGATAAAATCAAAACTAAAATATAATAACCTTTTTCTTTTATTTTTTTTAAAAGAAATCCCAAAGTTGCTCCTTCGGGTGGAATATGTGTTTTCAGTTCTGTCAGGATTAATTTAAGATTCATATTAGTATTAATGAAGCATGAATAGATTGCCTTTGGCAAGAATTCCACTTATATTCCGCCGAATGGTTGCAATTTCAAATGCCTCAAAAAGATATGGAACCCAACTTCTTTATGAAGGTGGGAACTTTCAAATTAACCCCGGTGAAAAAATTGGTCTTGTCGGGCCCAATGGAGCTGGGAAATCCACTCTTTTTAAAATCCTAACAAAAGAAGAAAATTTAGATTCTGGAACGGTTACTGTCCCTAGCAAATTATCTTTATCCTACTTTGCTCAAAATATCGAAGATATGCGAGGTAAAACCGTTCTCGCCGAGGTCATGTCTGCAAACCAAGAGCTACATAAAATTTCACAACAGATAAAGTCCTTTGAAGAAAAACTAGAAAATTCTGCGACACATCCTCTTTCCGACGATGAAATGGCTCAACTTTTAGAGACTTATGGTGAAGTTCAAACTGATTTTGAACGGCTCGGAGGCTACACACTTGAGTCACGAGCCCAAGAAATCCTCACAGGACTTGGGATTCCACCCGAGGAGCACCTGCGTCCTACAGAGACCTTTAGTGGTGGATGGAAAATGCGCATAGCCTTAGCAAAAGTCTTAGTCATCAATCCAGAACTTTTACTGATGGACGAACCGACAAACCACTTAGATATTGAATCTATCATTTGGCTAGAGGAATGGCTTAAGCAATTTCCTGGTGCTGTATTAATGACCAGCCATGACCGTGAGTTTATGAATCGCCTCGTAAGTAAAATCATTGAAGTTTCAAATAAATCCATTACCACCTACAGTGGAAATTATGATTTTTATGAAAAAGAGCGCCATGTTCGCCGCGATCAACTGATTGCTTCGCACAAGCGACAGCAAGACATGCTTGCCAAAGAAGAAGAATTTATTGCCCGATTTGCCGCACGAGCTTCTCATGCAGCACAAGTTCAATCTCGAGTTAAAAAACTAGATAAAATTGATCGCATTGAAATCCCTATCGAAGAACAGTCCATGGATTTTGAATGGCCGATACCGATTCGTGGTGGCGATGAAGTGGTTAAATTTCAAAATCTAGAAAAAAAATGGAATACCCACCATGGAAAAGAGCATTTGGTATTTTCTGGTGCCTCCGCTCTTGTAAAGCGGATGGACCGTGTCGCTGTTGTCGGAGTCAACGGCGCTGGTAAATCCACTCTTCTCAAAATCATCGCTGGCCAAACAGATCCTACCTCTGGTTTTTTTCAGCTGGGAGCTTCTATTTCCATGGGTTATTTTAGTCAAAATTCTTTAGATGTTTTAACTCCATCGAATACCATCCTCGAAGAAGTCCATGGCCGCATACCCAATTCCAATTTGGGTTATGTTCGAAATCTTTTAGGAGCCTTTAAATTCAGTGGAGAAGATGTTGACAAGAAAATTTCAATT
>DAIRER010000576.1:0-1198 GCA_036795495.1 Pseudobdellovibrionaceae bacterium
AGAAAACAAAGTTTTATGTCCCTAAAATGGAGAATTTTAAAAATTCTCTTGATGACAGCTGTTGTTGTTTTAACAGGTTGTGAAACTATGAAGGTGGCAACACGACCAAAAACTATTGGAGGATTTGAGTGTCTAGATTCTCCGTATATGAAGGTGTTGCAAATCATCGACAAAGGAATTTTGGCGTATATTTGCCCAATAAATTACCCAAGCTATTATGACGATACTTTTGAGGCTTGTGCAGTTAAGGGCGACACTGTCTTTATGGAAGTCCCAAAAAATCAAAATGATTTTGTAGATAATCAAAAAATAACCTTAGAAAAAAATCAGTGTTTTGTGGGAAATGGAACCTTTAGTTACACGAGTACTGATGGTCAGAGACGTACTGTTAGAAATATTGTTGTTGTAAAAGAAGACGAAGTTGCTCCCACTCAGAAATAATGTTCTAGGGTCTGTTCCCGTTGATGAGATCTTCCACGGACTGGGTTCTGAAGTAATTCGAACCGTTATCGAAGGTCATGATATTGCCTTCACAAAGTTCTTCGGATTCATAATCAGCTAAAGCACAGCGCCATCCGACAGGATCATTCTCTTTCATAAGTTTCACTGTATCAAACGTCATCCAGCCAACTTGAGTCTCTTCTGGGTAACATTGACGAATTGATTCTTCGAATTCCTCTTCAAGATCGACTGCGGTCAATTCGGTTTTAAGAATGTGCTTAATGACCCAATCAGCACCCCACTCGCAGCCGACACCTGGAACCAAGCGCATAAGATCATCTGATCCACAATCTTTGCAACATCCAGTTGGAGCTTCTTCGTAGCAGCTGTAGCAAAATGGAATTGAACGTTTGAAAGCTGGTTCTTTAAGTTGTTCGAAAATTTCGTTGTTCATCTGAGTCTCCTTGGTTCGGTGTATTTTTTCTCTTTCGAGGTTCCTTCAACTACGGCTGAGGAACTCGAAGAGGAAAAAAGTGAACGTCGGAACAGATCGCACCTCGACACGCGAAAGCGGCAGGACTCATGACAACCCGTCGCACGCGAGTGCGCTTTAGAGGGTTGGCGTGAGTCCGTGCGGAGAGGTGAAAAAGATCTGGGCCAAAGTGAACGGTCACCTAAGAACCAAGTTCTAGCGACTCAAGAAATTTGAGTTTTTAAACTGGCTGATCATTATTTCGATGGAGGCAGCAAAAATGCC
>DAIRER010000577.1:0-1192 GCA_036795495.1 Pseudobdellovibrionaceae bacterium
GGCCTTTCGAAATTCAGATAGGTCTTTGGTGAGCCTTGGACCAATAGCTCTTTATCGAAATATATCCTGGCCTCAATCTGCAATAACAGCCAAAAGTGGACAAGATTTTAATATGGGATATACCCTAGATATGAAATTACGACTTTTTAAGAATCTAGAGCTGATCACATCTCTGGGGAGTTTGATTTTAGATGCTTCAACATTTTGGAGTGTTGGTCTGGGTTATAAGTTATAGTGGACAGGTTATTTATTTATCGGTAATAAAATTTCAACTCGGATTTGATCTTTCACTCCTACGCCCATATAACGTATCCCTTTAATTTCAAAGTCAGAGGGCTTTAGGTTAAATGTTGCTTTTAAATTTGAACCTAAAACTTGAAAACTGCCTTGTATTTTTTTTTCAATACCTTTAATTTTAACTAATCCCTCACCTTTTTCATTTTTTCCTGTTGCTGATATTAAAAGTGCTTCGGGATATTTATCTGTCTCAAGATATTTTTTAGTCATATGTTCATCTCGAAGGGTCATTCCTGATTTTAATTTTTTAAGTTGAACCGAAATGTTTTTAGCTTCAAATGAACCATCACTGAGTTTTGAGACAGCTCCTGAAATTTCTGATGTTGTCGCTGTAAAACTACCTGCTGGGGATAGACTTACAAAGATTTTGACTTGAGATTTATTTGCAAAGGCAGAAGACGTAAATAAAATAAACACTGTTGTAAATATGGATAGGGTACTGAAGAACTTATTTACATTTTTTCTTAAAATTTTGAACATACAAGTTCCTTTTTGATATTTTGTTGTCTAACAGCTCAAGTTTATTGATGTTTTTTTTAATTTGCAAATCTCTATAAGAAAACTAGACACTGTCAAAAACTTTATCGCACTAAAAAGATGCAAAGTCCGTTCAATTCTATTTTAAATTATTTGAGGATTGCATTTAAGTAAATCGTTTCAAAATGAGTTAGGCCAGACTTTTGCACTGTTCTTTATTTGTATTGGGGGGATTCATGAATAAAAAATTACTTTATACGTGTATTGCAGCACAAATGATGTTGGGGACAAACTCTTTAGCTCAAAGTCTAGGAGATCCAGCACTCATTGAAGCAAGGTCTATTTTAGAACGAATTTCCGGTGTTAAAGTAAGTCCTAATCATAGTTTATTAGCTCCCATGGCAGATAAAATTAGAAC
>DAIRER010000126.1:0-5932 GCA_036795495.1 Pseudobdellovibrionaceae bacterium
ACCTCTTTAGACGGCCCTCAATATATCCATGATAAAAACAGGCATAAGCCAAATGCAAGCAGCTATGAGTTGGCAACAAAAGGCATCGAACTTTCACGAAAAGTCCTGGGCCATGACAAGGTTTCAGCACTAATGACCACCACAAAACTGTCATTGGACTACCCAGTTGAAATAGTTGAAGAGTATTTCAATCTGGGTTTTCAAGGAATATTTTTACGAAATATTAGTCCATATGGCTTCGCATTAAGAACAGATAAATCAAAATACGATACAGATAAGTTTTTGACCTTTTACAAAAAGGCTCTGGACCGAATACTTCAATATAATTTCAGTGGACACTTCTTTACAGAGGATCTGGCGAAGATATTTTTAACTAAAATCCTATCTCCTTTTAATGTTGGTTTTGTTGACCTCCAATCACCAGCAGGTTTAATAAATGGAGTTATTGTTTTTAACTATGATGGTGGAGTTTATGCTACAGACGAAAGCAGAATGCTGGCTGAGCAAAAGGATTTCACCTTCAAACTGGGCACTCTAGAAGACAATTATTATGACCTCTTCTTTGGGCAAAAGGCGCAGGAGATTGCTCAAATTTGGGCTAACGAGGCATTAACTGGTTGTTCAGAATGCGCATTTCAACAATACTGCGGAGCAGATCCAGTTCATAATCATGCCACCCAAGGAGACATGTATGGATACCGACCTAACAGCGATTTCTGTCAAAAGAACATGGAAATTATCCGCTATCTGATTGAACTAATGGAAAGTGATATCCGGATAAAAAGAATATTCGAAAGTTGGGCGAAAACATCCAATTGCTAATTCAATATGCTGCTTAGAACAAAAGGTAGGCCCATAAACATTGATAACCATTTGGTTGGAAAAGTAACGAGGTTTGAAAACAACCTTGATGAGAATACGTTTCTAATAGCTGAAAAATCAATTCCAGAATTACCCAACCATGAATTCCTTGGAGTTTTAAGCTGCCTTGATGATAATGAAATTAGAGGTACAAAAGCTGCCGTCTCTAAAATTCAATCACTAGACCATTTAGCAGAAGGGGATATTGTTTCAGTGGGAGTTGACGGAAATATTAACACATTATACAGAGTTAACTCAAACCACAATACACTATTAGCTACAGAGAGATGCAACAGCAATTGTCTGATGTGCTCCCAACCTCCACGTGATAAAAACGATATTCCTTTAATCCACCAGATTCACACGAAACTCATACCATTAATTCCTAAAGACTGTATCGAGTTGGGAATTTCCGGTGGAGAACCAACTTTAATGGGGGACCTTTTTTTCGAATTGCTTCAGCAAACAAAAAAAGAACTTCCTGACACAGAAATCCATGTTTTAACCAATGGGCGTTCTTTCGCATGGAATCAACTTGCAGAAAGACTTAGCTCACTTGAATACAATAGGTTGATGCTGGGAATTCCTGTTTATTCAGACTATTACCAAGTTCATGACTACATAGTTCAGGCAGAAAACGCCTTCTACCAGACAATCCTGGGATTACACAACCTTGCACGATACAACCAAAGACTTGAAATTAGAGTAGTACTTCACAAGCAGTCTATTCCTCGTCTAACAAGGCTAGCGAAATACATATATAAGAATCTTCCTTTTGTTGAACACATCGCTTTCATGGGGCTTGAATACATCGGATACACACCCCACAACATTCAAAAACTCTGGATCGATCCTTACGACTATCAAGATGAACTTGGAGAAGCGGTAGAATTTCTGGCAGGTCAAGGAATGCATGTTTCAATCTACAACACACCGCTTTGTGTCATACCGGAAAGTCTTTGGAAATATGCAAGGAAATCTATCTCGGACTGGAAAAACGAATATTTGCCTGAATGCACATCCTGCGAAAAACTTAATGAATGCGGAGGTCTCTTTACTTGGAACCTTAAAAAACATAGCGAACATATTCAGCCATTTACTTCAGTAAGTGATCCTCTTGAATAGTTAGATATTTCTAAGTTCCAACCAGACTCTGAAAGAAGATATATCTCCCCCACCAAACCAACCCAAAAACCCCTTTCTGCCGGATGCCAGGAAAAATAGTTTTAGCAAACGCTCTGAAAACCGACAACTTAGCCAGTCCCCTTTCAATAGAGCACAAAAACTTAGTAGCCCACAATGAAGTTACTTAAACTTAACATTAACGCTCAAAATTATAAATTTCATTATGTTTGCTCAACGTACATAAGCCATCAATACAACATAAAAACAATCTAAACCAACCAAGCAAAAGCATATGGATCCAATAAGAGAACTACAAAGAATCATTGATTTTGAAGATCCCATTTTATTTTTAGGAGCAGGATTTTCACTAGGAGCAACAACACAAAACGGAAGAAAATTCCCTACAGGCAAAGAACTAAAAAAATACTTAATTACGGAACTACTAAAATACGAAGAAACCTCTACGGAATATAGTGATTTAATAGCCTTCAGTTTACCAGAAATATGTGATTATTGTGAGTCAGAAAAAAGCCCTGCACATCTTACTGACTACCTAGTGAGAGAATTTCAGAATGCAATACCATCAAACTTCCACTATTTAGTAAGTAGATTCCCTTGGAAAAAAATATACACTACCAATATTGATGACATAATTGAGTCTTGTTTTTCTAAAGAAAACAAAGAGTTACTTGTACAAAATTTTAAAAGAAAATCAACTGTTGATCCTAAAAATAAAATTGAATTTATTAAATTGCATGGTTGTGTAAAAAACCCAAGTGAAGGTCTAACATTTAGCATTAAAAGTTACTTAGACTCAGTTATATTAAATAGAGATTATAGATTTAGTAGCCTATCACTAGATATGCATTCTGAATCAATTATCTTTGTTGGCCATGACTTCAACGACTTTAATATTGACTACTACTTGAAATTGTATGACAACTCTGGATATCAAACATCAAGAGGCAAATTAATATTCATAAATCCATATCCTTCAATAATTTTTAAAAGTAAAATTAAACAATCCGGTGGAATAGTCATCGAGTGGAATTCTCAACAATTTTTCGAATTTGTCAATGATCATTATAGTAAAAAAAATACCAGCCCTGCAGTTAATCAGTTTAAAAGCCTCACAAGATTTGGCTTTGAGAGGCTAAAAGAGATAAAAGAAAAATTATTACCAATCGATAAATATGAGAGCGACTTATACTTTGGCTTCGAACCAAACTGGAAAGACATTTACGCAGAATGGGATTTTCAAAATATAGACATTATCGAAAAGCTCAATTTATTCTTAAAAAACACTATTGCTAAGTATTCAGGCATTTTCTCAATTTATGGAAAGGGTCTTAGCGGGAAAAGCACTTACTTACTTCGAATAGGTGCTTTCTTAGACTCCAATGGCTTTGAAGTATGGCGTTTCTCAGGAAAATACTTCAATTACTTTGAGTTTTTTAAATGGATTAGACTGAATGATGATAAAACTCAATTTGCTCTAATCTTTGATGATTCAAGTTACTACTATAAAGATATTTCACGCCTAATAAATCTATTATCTTCATCCCAAAGATTAATTGTCATTACAACTGCAAGATTTCCACTACACATACGCTCAAGATACAATATTGTTGATAACAAACATTACGAGTACTATATTGAGCCACGAATTAATGATATTTTTTCCGAAAATATTGCAAAAAAACTTGAAGAAAAGGGCTATCTTGGTTCACTTAAAAAAATTGACTCTACATTAGAAAGATCTAAATATATATCAGAAAAAAATGATCTTGTCAATATTCTTTACGAGATAACATTTGGAAAAGGCTTTATAAAAAAACTATCAGAGAATCTAACTCCACTCCTATCTAAAGACATTATTTCAAGAGATGTTCTAATTGCTTTATGTATTTTTGAAAAACTAGATTTACCATTCCTTCCAAAAGAACTAATATCTTTACTTTATGGAAGTGAATCAAAGAAAATACTCGAAACTATTGAAGACTATATCAAATACAACTCAAAAAATGATATAAGTCTTAGAACTTTTTTTTACTCCCCATCAATATTTAGATCTGCTAGTAAAGCAAAGCTAATTTCAGTAATTAAAAATATTCTTCAGAGTTTAGCTCCACAATTAGACGATGTTCACCATAATGTATGGACACAAATTGAGTCATCACTTACTAAAGAAAAATTATTAAGGAAACGCCTAGGTCTGAAAACAACTGATATAAAAGACATGTTATATGAACTTAAACTAGATCTTAGCACAAGTTATAACTATTGGATTCAGCTTGGGATAGCCGAACAAATGGATGCAGAGTATGACAAAGCTCTTAATCATTTCAAACAGGCCGAAGTTATTAATCCAGGATCTTATATGGTCAAAAATGCAATAGGTAGAAATTTTCTCAAACAAGCCAACTCAATTAATGATATAAAACTCTCCTCATTACTATTTAGTGAAGGGGAAAAAATTCTCTTAAGTCTCATAAACAACCGAGAGGAACATCAAGTAAGAGCATTTTCCACGCATACTCTCTTATATGAAAAAATAAATTATCTTAAAAAATTCAATATTATCCCGTCAAATGAGGAACTAAGGGAAATGTTTTTACTACTAAAAAAACTTATAGAAAAAGACCCAGAAGATATCATGGCAAAACAATTAAGCAATGTGTTTTTTGACTTTATTAGAACCATCAAAAAAACTAATGTAATTAACTTAAACTATTATGATATAAGTATATTAAAAGCAATGCTTAGTGAATATCAAATTGATCTTGACGACCTAAATCTTGATTGATTCGTTTCAACACAAATCTATCCAACTGCAACTTATCACTAGAAATATTACAACAAGATTTCCCCCTACCCCACCCTCCTATAATTCTTATACTCAAACAACCGCATCCCGGTCTGGTTTTCGAACCAGTGGAGGAGCCATTTTTTGAGGCCGAATTTTTTGCGGCGGGTGTCGAAGTGGAAGTCCCAGTTGAGGCGTTGGATGCGATCCTGCATCACCGCCGGGTGGGTGCCCTCAAACAGCTCCAGTGATTCGATGATGCCGTAATCATAGGCGTCGGCTTCGCTCACGTTCTTTTCTACCCAGTCGTCTCCATGCCAGAGCTTCTGGAAGCTTTTCTGCTTTTCCTGCTGGAAATGCGGGTTTTTCACCCAGCCATAATGGTAAATGCGGGCCGGTATCTGCACCACATTCAGCTTCCGTCCGTTGTAGCGAAAGCCCTGGGCATCTTTGTACGACGACATGCCCGGCAGATTGCGGATGATCCGGATTTCCTTGCGGTACCAGGCCCGGGAATCGCCGATGTACTGGTAGCTGCCGTAAAAATGGGTGTAGTCGAAGAGCAGTCCCTCCACCTTCGGGTTCTTCAGGTGCGTTTCCATCGCCTGTCGCACGGGGGCCACAAAGTCTTCGTGCAGCACCTCATCGGCCTGGATGTAAAAACACCAGTCGCTGTCGGCCGAAATGGCGGCCAGAGCCTTGTTGGTTTCTTCGGCCAGCACCCGCCCTCCTTCCCGGAGTGTTTCATCCCAGACGGTATCGAGGATCCGTATTTTGGGTGACGCAATGGCCAGAATCATAGCCCGGGTATCGTCGTCGGAATTGCCCACGGCCACCACCATTTCGTCCACACAGGGCAGAATGGAGGTAATGGCTTCCACGGCCGGGTAATCGTACTTTTGTGCGTTGCGAACGATGGTAAAACCGCTGACTTTCATACCGATCAGGCAGGATGGGTGAGCCGGATGACGAGGTCAAATTCTTCCGGGGTTATGGGCGACACCGAGAGCCGGCTGTTTTTCACCAGCTGCATCTGTGAGAGAACGGGGTGGCCCTTCAGTTCGGCCAGGGTCACGGTTTTGGGGAAGGTTTCTTCGTAGGCCAGGTCAACCATCACCCAACCCTCTTCTTCAGCGGTGT
>DAIRER010000127.1:0-5931 GCA_036795495.1 Pseudobdellovibrionaceae bacterium
CCTGTGTTTAAATGCCTAAAGACTTACAAATTTTGCAGCGATCTATGGTGTTGTGCTAAATTGTTACCTATGAGTATAGACTGGACCATTCCCAAGTGTTAACTCATGGGTGAAAAAAACTAAGAAAAGGGAGAATACATGAAGTTAAATAATTCACAGGCACTGGTAAAAGAATTTTGCATTCAAAACAAATTAAACACAACTGTTCAAGTAAATATTATGGATTTAGTGTCTGAAATTGGTGAAGTTTCAAAAGAATTTTTAAAAGCAACTAACTGAAGAGTTTTCTATTGGGAGCTGCGGAGGGAGTGGCTCTCTAAGCGACGGAGGATGAGGTGTAGCCGTTCTAGTTTTTTTTCACGGACCCATTGATCTCGGAGCGGAAGGGGGCTGATCGATTCTCCCATGGATTTATTTGAAGGGTCAGGTAAATTGAGCTTTTCTAGGTTTGTTATGCGCTTATGAATTTCGGGCTGATGAGAAAAGTCCCTAAGTCCCTGTTTTAAGATTTTTAATGCTTTATCAAACTCTTGGCGAACCATAAAGGCGTCAGCTAATGAAAGCAGGCGGTTTAATCCTGAACTCGATTTCAAACTTTCAGAATTTTTTTCAATACTTTTTTCTGGAGTTTTATTCTCTAAAAGAGAGACTTTTTCGTCTTGGGCTGGGGTGTTGCCTGTAAATTCTGAAAGCTTTTCCATAGAAAAAAGATCATCTTCATATTCATCTGCAGTAAGACTTTCTAACTTTGAAATAGCCTTTAAGGCCATGGGATGGCTGGGGTTATAAAAAAGAACAAACTTGTAACAGGCCAGAGCTTTTTTAGGTTCTTTTAAAAGTAGAAAAATCTCTCCTTTTAAAACCTGGGCAAGAATATTATCCGGTTTTTTTTCAGTTACTAAATTAAGATAATCAAGAGCTTTTGTGAATTTTTTTTGTTCTTTTAGAATTCTGGCTAAGGTCACAATCCCGCTGACTGATTTTGGATTATGGGAAAGACCTTCGCGGACAATTTTTTCGGCCATTTCAAATTGTTTTTGTTCTCGATAGGCTTCAGCCAGTCCTACAAATATGGGAGACTTAGGATCCTTTCGAAATTGTTCTTCCATTTTAGCGATTTGAGAGTTTTCTTCTTTTGACAACAAAACCACCTCGGCATTTAACCCTAGTTAAAAAGTTATTCATAAACATGAGCAACAAGAAACCTAATTAAAATTATGACCTTCTCAAATTGGAAATTCAAGAACTATAAACTGGCCCATGAAATTGTTGATCCCGTTTAGGCCAGTTTGACAAAGAACCTTTGACCTTTAATACGCCCTGTTTTCAGTTTCTGAACCAGCGCTTTTGCATATTCTTTTTTTACAGCAACAAATGTATAGGTGTCATGGATTTCAATTTTTCCAATGTCAGTGCTGTTCAATCCGCCGGCCTCACCAGTGAGAGCGCCTAAAATATCTCCGGGTCGAACCTTGTCTTTTCGACCTCCTCCAATATAAAGCGTTTCCATGGGGGAATCCGGAAAAGTGTTTCGCGAGGGACCTGAATCAAAACTCAAATTGGGAAGATCTATCTTTAATTCACTCTGAAGGTTTTTGAGTCGCTCTGTTTCTGTCGGAGTTACAAACAAAACAGATTGTCCGACGTGTCCAGCCCTTCCGGTTCGACCAATGCGGTGGACGTAGGTTTCATGATCGATAGGAAAATCATAGTTGATCACCATGGCCAGGTCTTTGATATCTAAACCTCGAGAAGCTACATCTGTGGCAATAACGATGCGAGTGCTTCCATTTCTAAAACGAGCCAGGACGGAGTTACGCTCATCTTGATCCAGGTCTCCAGAAAGTCCAAGGCAAAGAATTCCCTCATTGAGAAGGTCTTGAGTTAATGACGCTACAGTGGTTTTTAAATTACAAAAAATCAGGACGGTTTCTGGTTGATATTGTTTGAGGGCTCGGAGCAGAAGACCAGTTTTTCCGTAGGCCTCTGTGCGAATCAGCGATTGAGTGATCGGTGCTTTAGATTCTTCGGTATCTTCAATCACCACTTTGATGGGATCGTGTTGATATTTTTTGCTCATGTGGTTGATGGTGGTCGGAAAAGTGGCTGAGAAAAATACGGTTTGTCGTGTGCCAGGAATTTCATTGAGAAGGATCTCCATATCCTCTTGAAAGCCCATGTCCAACATGCGATCGGCCTCATCTAATACCAATGTTGAAACATCACTTAAATTTAATTTCTGGCGTTGAATTAAATCCAAAAGTCGCCCGGGAGTTCCAACGACGATATGGGCACCATGGTACAGAGATAAAATTTGGGGACGAATTTCTTGTCCGCCGGAAAGAATTAAAACTTGGAGGCCCAACATTTTTCGAGCTAATTTTCTAGTTTCTTGAGCGACTTGGGTACAGAGTTCACGGGTGGGGCAAATGATCAAGGCTTGTATTTTCTTTTCGCTGAGGTTTAACTTTTGAAGAATTGGTAGGGCAAAGGCCAAAGTTTTGCCACTTCCTGTTTTGGATTGTCCGATGAAGTCACGTCCGGAAAGCAATGCGGGAAGGCTTTGTTCTTGGATCGGGGTCATTTGTTGATAATTCAACTCGGCAAGAACAGAAAGTAGTTCAGGGGCTATTTTAAGATTTGAAAATGCGGTGCTCAAATTTAAGACCTCCTGTTTGTTTTTAACAGAACTAAGTACAGCCTTTCTTGTTGCCAAGCAACAAGAAACAAGAGGGCTTTCCTTCGAAGAGAGTTGACCTTCTCAGAGCTCTCAAGGTTGAATCAGGGAATATGAAAATAATTGTAGGAATAGATCCTGGAACATATAGAACTGGCTTTGGTGTGGTGCAAGTTGATGGTGAAGGGCGAACCCATCATTTAAATCATGGTGTTTTTGAACTGAACACAAAAAGTTCATTTTATGAGCGATTGGCCCAACTGGGAGCCTCCCTTGAAGAATTATTTAAAAAATATCAACCGGACAGTGTTGTTGTTGAAAAGATTTTTTTAGGAAAAAACGTGGATAGCATTTTCAAATTAGGACATGCCAGAGGCGTCATTTTATATGAAGCACAAAAGGTTCGAGCAGAAATCTTTGAATATGCGACCAGATCTGTTAAGAAGGGAGTCGCTGGAAATGGGGGCGCTGAAAAAGTTGAAGTTCAAGCGGCTCTTCAGTTTTTTTTACAGATAGATAAAATTAAATCCATGGATGCTTCGGATGCTTTGGCGATGGCAGTATTTCATGGGATACAAATGAATCACTCTCAACTTTTAAAAAGGGCACGGTTTATATGATTGCACACTTACGAGGAAAACTATTAGAACTCACTCCTGAGTTGGCATTGTTGGATGTCCAAGGAGTGGGTTATGAAGTATTTATTTCTCAAACGACTCACTCTGAGCTTGAGAGTGTTTCTACGGATTTGGGTTTATGGATCTACACCCATGTGCGTGAGGATGCTTTGACTTTGTTTGGCTTTTACACGCGTTTTGAAAAAAATCTTTTTTTATCTTTACTTAAGGTCAATGGCATTGGTCCTAAAATGGGAATGTCCATTTTGTCGGGCTCAAGGCCAGAAAAGATTTTACAAATGATCGAAGCGGGTGATGTAAAAGCTTTAACGGCTTTACCAAAGCTGGGTAAAAAAACGGCAGAACAAATTATACTGACTTTAAAAGGAAAGCTGGTGCTTTTGGATTCTGAAGAAAAGAGTCGACCTATAGAGCGACATGAGCCCATCCGCTCGGCTCTTTTAAATTTAGGATTTAAGCCGCAAATTGTGGCCGAGTTTGTAAAAACTTTGCCTGAAGAAATTGAATTTGAGCAGGGGGTTCGTCAAGGACTGCAAGTTTTAGCCGCCCAACCCGGATAGGAAAAAATGATGGATGCAGAAACAAGAATTTTAGAAGGTGAAATTGCTGATGGAGAAAAATCCTGGGAAAATATTCTTAGGCCTTTAAGCTTTAAAGATTTTCCAGGGCAAACAGAAGTAAAAGAAAAACTTCTCGTTTTTATTGAAGCCGCAAAACAACGTCAAGAGCCCATGGATCATGTGTTAGTCAGTGGACCTCCGGGTTTAGGCAAAACCACTTTGGCTCGAATTATTGCAAACTCATTAGGCGTAGACATTAAATTCACTTCGGCTCCGGCCTTAGATAAAAAGGGTGATCTGGCGGCATTGCTGACCAGTTTAAAACCCTATTCGGTATTGTTTATCGATGAAATCCATCGCCTATCTCATCATATTGAAGAGTACATTTATACGGCCATGGAGGATTATTATATCGACATTGTTTCTGGAGAGGGCTTGGGGGCGCGAGCCATGCGTTTTCAATTGAGTCCTTTTACTTTGATTGGGGCTACGACTCGTGCGGGGTTGCTAACGCTCATTTTCGGGATCGATTTGGGATTGTTGAGCGATTGCAGTTTTATGATCAGGATTCTTTAAGGCAGATTTTAGTTCGATCGGCTGAAATTTTAAAGATTGAAATCAATGATCGCGGCGCTCAGGAGATTGCTCGTCGGGCGCGGGGGACGCCTCGGATTGCAAACCGTTTATTAAAGCGCGTGCGGGACTATGCACAAGTTAAGGGGACTGGGGTGATTGATTCTGAGATTGCCCACTATGCTTTAGATCAATTGGGTGTGGATCAGTTCGGTTTAGACTTAATGGATCGTCGTATTTTGCAATTGATTTTGGAAAAATATTCGGGTGGACCTGTTGGCATTGATACCATAGCAGCCGCACTCAGTGAAGAGCGGGGGACCATAGAAGAGGTTTATGAACCCTTTTTGATTCAAGAGGGATTTATTCAAAAAACTCAACGTGGTCGAGTCATCACCGAGTTCGCCCAAAAGCATATTTTACCCTCGATGACAGGTCCTTTGACTTCAAAATAAAAAAAACGAATCTTTTTGAAACATATTTTCGGTACCATTATTTATGAGGCAATTCCCCTAGCGAACGACGATGGCGCCGGGAACTCCGACAAAATCATTGTCTAACGTCAAAAGATTGGAATTGTGTTGATGAGCTGTTGCCAGCATGAGGCTGTCAGCCATGCTGAGCTTATGCTCAATGGAAAGATCGGCAGCATGGAGGGCGATGTCACGGTTGACTTCAATCACATCAAATTGGCTTAAATAAGAAGTTGCTTCAAGCGCGGCCTCTTCGGAAATCTTTTTTTTCAGTTTTCTGTAAATTTCAAAAAGGGCTAGGGCTGAAAGCTGTTTTTTTTCACCTTTTAGTAGTTTTTCACACTTTGAACATAAGGGGCCATTGCCAATAATCTCCAGCCAAACAGAAGAGTCTACAACCATTTAAATAGCCCTCTCTTTTTTATCTCGAAGGTCCTTTTGGTCTTCGGTACTTAGCTGATTTTTGAGTAAATCTTTAAGGTTCTCAAGGCTTTTTACGGGAACAAGATAGGCGATACCGCCTTTTGCAACGACATCAATTTGGACACCGGGTTTTAGTTTTAAGCTTTTTCGAACATTTTCAGGAATAACGACTTGATATTTTGAAGATAATTTTACGCTCATCAACACCTCTATTCAAGATGTTAAACTGAATTACTATCGATGTCAATATCGTTTAACAATAGAATTTAATTTAGACAATTTACGGGGACTTAATGAGCGTCCCCAAAGGGAGTGGTGGAATACATGGACACACTAGCCATTAGCCGCAAACTTAAAAACTGGCCTCAGATCAAAGAGCGTAAACTGATTATACTATAAATATGAAACATCACTTCATTTTTTTTGTTTTAATCGCTAGTGTTCTAAAATCAACATCTGCAATCTCTGCAACATCTGGTTCAGTAAGCCCGCTTAACCATTTAAGTTTTCGATACCTTTCTAGCGATGGTGAAATTCAACTCAATTGCGACCATTGGAAGCTTGAAGTGAAATCACCGGTTATTTAT
>DAIRER010000578.1:0-1190 GCA_036795495.1 Pseudobdellovibrionaceae bacterium
CAAAACCTATCAAAGGACTTATTGAAATATCTTATGAAAGTATACCTCTTCACAAAAGAGAAGAACTTTTTAAAACGCGCAGACGTCCTCGCCGCAAGGGAAAACCTATAAAGTGAAAGAACCCAATTGGGAGATCTGCACAGAAGAAGAACTTTGGAAATACGTTGGCTGGCACCTCGCTAAAAATGGTATCGAAACAATTCTTGTTGGTGGAGCTGTCGCAGCAATTTATTCAGATGGTATATATAAATCTGGTGATTTAGACTTTGTTCTTAGAACATACATTGATGGTAAGATAACTCCTATAATGAACTCCATTGGATTTTATAATGATGGAGGTCGGCATTATATACATCCCAAATGCTCCAAATTTGTTGAGTTTATGTTTGGCCCTGCTGGCATTGGTGACAATGTTCAAATAGTTCCTGATTCAAAAAAAGTAGAAGACCAAATTCTTTATATTTATTCCCCTACTGACTGTATCCGTGATTGACTTGCTTCTTATATTCACTTTAAAGCTCGAGAGTGTTTAGACCAAGCCGTTTTAGTTGCTAAAAGATTTCCTTTTAATAAAAATAAAGTTAAAAAATGGTGCACGTCTGAAGGATCTCCAACAGCTTACAATGAATTTATCAAAAAACTTAATTCAAATAAATAATCTAGTTCAAATACTTAATAGTAAGAATAATAAGTCTACTCGTGCGAATTGTTTCAATGCAATTGAACTATTTTGGCAAGATACCTCAATCCAAAAATTTTTAGGACCGGAAGAGTTTGTTATATATGTACGAAATAAATTTAACCAGACGCCCTTAGAAAACCAGATATCCCAAGGTGATGTTACAATTGTCTGGTCAAGAAGCTCTTTTGAACTCCCCGTTGGAAAAATTAACATCGAAGACTTATTTTTAAAACATCAAGGTTATCCCTTTGGACTCATTATTGAGCATGCCTTTATTGAAATTGATGGTAAAATAATTTTTCAAAAACCCGACCCTAACACTTATCAGCCCTACCAAATCATTTCTCGAAGTGAGGCTCTTTATCCTTACGTTAACTCAAAAGGTTATGAACTAACTCGACATCATCGTAGGCAAAGCCCATAACCAAGTTCGATACTCGTTCCATTTACCCCGCCACTTTTCCCTACGAATTTCAAGAAACCTCTGAGTGACAGCAGAGTCAAAATC
>DAIRER010000128.1:0-5872 GCA_036795495.1 Pseudobdellovibrionaceae bacterium
CTAAGTGATGATCCATAAACTCTGCCATTGAAAGATCTGAAAGAGTATGAATCCAATCAAAATTCTGAACCAAGTGTTTAATTTTATTTCGTTGAATCCGTCCAATAAAATGCCAATGAATTTTTTTATCAGATAGGGATTGCATCTTAACTTGAGCTTCTTGTAAGTAATTTTCACCAAAATTCTTTTGACCCTGATCTATTAAGATTTTTATTTTTTCTAAACTTTGAAACTTCGAAACAGCAATAATCTGAGGAGCTCGGTTCTCACCAAATTTAAGAACGAATTCATTTTGTATTTTTTCAAGAGGGGATTTGCTTTGATTCTCTAAGATGATGTTTAATTCTAAAATTAATTTTTTAAAAACTTGAATAGGTAGACCCACAATGTTGTCCCAGCTGCCCTGATAAGACGCGACAAGCTTTTGTCCTTGTCCTTGCATGGCATAGGCTCCGGCTTTATCAATGTATTCGTTAAGGTCGAGATAAGACTGAATATCTTCATCTGATAAATTTTTAAATTGAATTTGTGACGTATCAACTTGTGTGATTATTTTTTGAGTCTTTGAATCCAAAAGAACAACTCCAGATTTTACTTCATGTGTTCTGCCCGATAAAAGTCTAAGAATTCTGGCTGCATCTTCTCGGTCTTTTGGTTTTCCAACCAGAGTTTTGTCTATAACAACCTCTGTATCTACGGCTAACAGGACAAAGGGCCGGGAAACTTCAAGTTGTGAGTTTAAAATATCAAAACTGGCCCTCGCCTTTCGTTCAGCTATATCCAAAATTTGAAGATCTATACTTATGTTTTTATTTGGATTTTCCGATACATGAGATGGAAAAACAGAAAAAACAAAGCCGGCTTTTTCTAAAAGAAATTTACGGCGGGGAGATGCTGAAGCAAGAATGAGTCGATGCATGATAGAAAATAAATCACAAAGAGGGACAAATGGGAAGTGCTAACATTATGTTATTCGTAGGTTTAGTCGTTGCGGCTATCGCAATGTACCTTTTTGTTTCATCGCTTTTAGCAAACAACTCGGATAAACAACAATTGTCTTGGGCAAATAACAATGAGCCCGTAAAGTCAAAGAGTTCTATCATTAATTTTTCAAGACCCCTCGTGCATCAGTTCACTCTGCAATATGCTCTACGCATTAAAAGTTTTGAGTATCGAAAAAAGGTCAAAAAAATAATTATGACGGCGGGATTATCACGGGAACTCAATGAGGATGAATTTATTGGATTGCAATTTTTATGGGGCATCCTATTTCCAGTGATGCTTTTTGTAATGAATTTTGCATTACAGATGGGATTTCATCCTTTGATTTTGGTTTTTATTAGTTTGATTGGATATAAACTTCCAGAAATACACGCTTCGGGAGAAAAAAAGCGACGAGAACTTTCTGTCAGAATCGATATGCCATTTTTTGTTGATTTATTAGCATTATCCGTTGAGGCCGGTTTGGATTTCTTTTCTGCAATTCAAAAGATTGTGGACAAGTCTCGGGGGTCAGATAGTGTTTTGTCAGAAGAGCTTTCAATTGTTTTACAGGAGATCCAGATTGGATCTTCAAAGCAACAGGCTTTAAAAGATATGGCTGAAAGACTTGATATGTCCGAGATGACCAGTTTTGTGGCCGTGTTGATCGATGCAGAGCAATCTGGAGCAAGTATTGCCCAGGTCTTAAAGGATCAATCTATTCAGATGAGATTAGAAAGATTTGTTCGAGCAGAAAAAGCAGGGGCTCGTGCCTCTCAAGCGATTCTTGTTCCCTTAATGTTGTTTATTTTGCCAGCTGTCTTTGTAATGGTTTTTGGTCCTGTTGCAATTTCATTTATATCAGGAGACAAATAAAAATGCCCTTGTTGAAGCGTAAAGAAAACTCAGAAATTCTTATTTCAAACCTTCAGGTGGCTCAAACCTTTTGGCAAAGGGGTAAGGGCTTATTGGGGCGTTCGAGTTTGAAAAGCGATGAAGGACTTTGGATTCATCGTTGCAATAGCATTCATACGTTTTTTATGAAATTTTCTATCGATTGTGTTTTTGTGGATAAAAATCTTAAAGTCAAGGCTCTCTATCGTGATGTGAGCCCTTCCAGGTTAATTCCTCCTGTTTGGGGCGCTCGATCTGTATTTGAACTTTCTGCAGGTGTTATTGATCAATTGCAAATACAATTAGGAGAAACATTATATGTGGACAGTTAGAATATTATCTGGCCCACAGAGAGGTCAATCTTTTCAACTTAAAGAAGGTCGTAATGTTTTAGGCCGGGCTTCAACTTGTCATATTCAAATTGCCAGTCATGGAGTTTCAAAAGAACATTGTGAAATTAATGTATCCACTCAGTCTATGAACATCGTGGATCTCAACTCGAGCAATGGAACTTTTGTAAATGGGGTTCGGATTCAAAAAGGTAAATTAAAATTAGGAGACAAAATCACGTTAAATGATGTGATGATGGATATTCAATCGTTAAGTCCTCAAGTCATGCCAAATATGGGATATTTTCCAGCTGCCGCTCCAAATCCTCAGCAACAATATCAACAACACCATATGTCCGGAGCTGCTGCGGTTTCAGCTGAAGAGGCCCCAATGGTCTTACATCACCATGGAGGATTGTTCGAAAGGTTATGGCTCCAGTTTAAAGACTATATAGATACAGTGGCCTTGCCGGGAGTTTACAAGTTAGCAGAAGTTTCAGATTTAAAAACAGTTTTAATGGGAATGATGGGTATTTTTCTTTTTGCTGTCACTTTGTTGGCAATGGTACCGATGGTTACAATTACGCGAACGAGTATTTTAAAAGAAAGTGAAAGAAGAGCTCAATCTTTAGCTTTAACATTAGCCGATATGACACGGGCCTCTTGGAGTTCAAGCGGTCCCGGACCGATTTCCACTTCAAGAATTGAAGTGGAAGAGGGTGTTAAAAGAGTGATGGTTGTCAATCAATCAGATGGCTCTATCATTGCTCCAGCCTCTCAGTCTGGAACTACGCCCGATTTACCCTTTGTTCATAAAGCACGACGAGAGAAAAGATCTTTAAGTGAATTGTTAGATGGAAATTTAATTGGATCCAGTTCTCCAATAGAGTTTTATGATCCCAGTATTGGTGAGCAAAGTATAAAAGCCCATGCCGTTGTAATTTATGATGTCGCGGGTTTAGCTTTGGATGATGGAAAAGTCATTAGTCTATTTATGCAAACGCTTTTGTTGGCATCCATCGTTGGTTTAATTATATTTTATTTTTTATATAAATTGGTTGAGCGTCCCATTGTTGTGTTGAATACTCAATTAGATCTCGCTCTAAGAGAAAAACATGATTCTACAGAAGTTCCCTTTCAGTTTGCAGCAATGCAAGCCCTTGTAGGAAATATAAATAGTTTATTGACAAGATATCATCATGGTGAATTAGATCAAGGGGCGCAGAGCTCTGGTGGAGGACTTCAGCCTCAAGAAATTGAAAATTTAATTCATTTCATGGGATATCCGGCCTTAGCAATCAGTTCTCAAGAAGTCATTCTTTCGGTAAATTCTGGTTTTGCTCAAATTTGCCATGCCAATGCAGATCAAATACAAGGTCAACGTATAGAAACCATTTCGGATATGGCTCTTCAGCAAAATATAAAAAATCTGATGAGTCTTTCCGCAAATTCACCTCATCAGATTCATGCAGATCATCTTGAAATTGGAGGACATAATTTTAAATTACTTGGTCAATCGATTGGTTCAATTTCTGCGGGTTTGAATTATTATATCGTTGCAGTAGTTCCAGCAGAGGGAGGGGCTTATGGGTCTGCCAGCTAAGCCTTTAAAGTCAGTTACAAGTCTTCACTTGATGGTTATTGATGGGCCTAACGTAGGGTCTCGAATAGCTTTAGAAAAAGAAATATTTACCATCGGGCGAGGTGAAGAAAACAATCTTTCTTTGGCTGACGATTCTCATGTCAGTCGTCGACATGCAGATATTAAACATGAAACAAATGGCATTTTTATTTATAATGTTAGTGAGAAAAATTATGTATTAGTAAATGGAATAACAGTTGAAAAAGTGGAGCTGAAAAGTGGTGATCAAATTCAAATTGGACAATCTGTCTTTAAAGTTCATGGAGGATTAAATCTCCAGCCTCAAATAAGGACGCCGGTTCAGCAAGTCAATGCCTCGCTGCCTCCTCGTTATCCGCAGCCTCAACAGCAGATGCAGCCTCAACATCAGATCCAACAACAACAACAGATGCAGCCTCAACAGCAGAATATTCAAAATGGACCTGCGCGAAATCGAACTAAACCTTCTACAGCATCTGGTCTTAAACCATTTCATTACATCGTTATTTCTGTAATCGGGATTGCTTTATTTTTAATGTCTTCGAATAAAGAAAAAAATAAAAAAAAGGATGAAATAAAAACATCCTCACAAATTCAAGAAGAAATGAAGATTTCAGAAGATTTGACATTAAAACATAAAGAACGATTGGATCGATTAGAGAATTCAGAACTTTCACCGGCCTATCGAAGTGCGCAGGAGTATTTTACGCGAGCAATGAGAGAGTTTTACAATGGTCAGTATGGACGTGCTATCATAGCCTTTCAAGTCGTGCTTAATAATGATCAAAATAATTCACAAGCTCGATATTACTATGATTTGGCTCGACGTAAGTTTGATCAACAGGTTAAAGATCATATGAAGTTGGGAATGGAGTATAGAGAAAAGAAAAGTTGGAATAAATGCCAAACACACTTTAGCGTGGTTATGGTTTTATTACAAAATCAAATGTCTGAACAGAGATATAAACAAGCAAAACTTTATTTTGATGAATGTAACATCGCGATGAGGGGGCGATATTAATGGCTAGGCTTTTTGTAAAGTCTAAAGGACAACTCATTCAAGATCTTTTACTCAATGAAGGTAAATCCTACATTGCTGGCCGTCGTACAGATGCAGATATTGTATTGCCATCTGATAAAGGAATTTCCAGAGAGCATTTTAAAATTTACTTTGAGGACGGGGCATGGAACTTAAAGGTATTATCTCATTATGGAAAAGTTTTTTCATCAGGTGTTTTAATTGAGTTAACTCATCTTGAGCAGGGTCAAAAGTTTCAAGTTGAATCCTTTGAATTTGAATTTGTTGCCCATGAAAATTCAATAGCTTTAGCCAATGAGTCTCCCGGTCGATCTGTCAGTGTCCCAATGCAACTTCCAGATGAAAATGAAAAAACCTATATAAGGCCCTCCGTTTTGCAGGTGCCCTTTTTAAAAATTCTAAACAGCCTAGGCGAGGTTCGAGAACTTATTAAGTTAGAAGAGAGTGGTCCTTGGGTTTCAGGTCGAGAAGGACAGTTGCCGATTATTATTTCTGATTCTAGAGTTAGCCGAAGACAATTCGAAATTACTTTTCGAAACAATAATTATTATATTCAGGATTTAGGAAGTTCAAATGGAACTTTTATAAATGAAGTTATGATTTCTAATGTTGAAGCTCATCAATTACAAAGTGGTGATGTGATTCGAGTGTTAGAAAATGAAATGATTTTTGAATTAAGGGATCCGCAATTTGAGAAAATGGCCCGTTCAAATGAACTTTCAATTGTTAATTCCGGACCTATGATGCCTCAGTCTATGATGAGCCCCCAGCCAATGATGAGTCCGGATCAGATGATGATACCTTCCTCTCCTTGGTCTGAAATACCTATGGAGCCAATGGGGGCGCCTCCAGAAACTCCAATGGATAAATTTAAAAATTTAGATCCAAAAAAGAGAATGATTTATGTAGTTTCCGCTGTGGCTATAATTGCAATAGCGCTTTTTGGAGACTTTAATGGAAAAAAAGAACTTCCACCAGAAGTTGAATCAGGTAAAACGCCCTTTGAGA
>DAIRER010000001.1:0-26552 GCA_036795495.1 Pseudobdellovibrionaceae bacterium
TATTGCTGATAGGAAGGTGATATGGGACTACAATACAATAAAAAAGCAGAGGGACACTCCCAGGATACTATGTGGACGTCGTATTCTGATTTATTTTTAGGCCTGTCTGTAATTTTTCTACTGCTATATGTTGTAGCGAGCATTCGACAGGGCACCGATGGCGTGAAACAACATATAGAAAATCAAAACCTAAAAAAAGAAGTTGAAGATTTAAGAACTCAAATCTCGCTTTATGATAATTTAAAAAAAGATTACATTGAAAAAGAAGCATCCCCTCAAGAACAAGACTCTTATAAACTTCTAATGGATAAACTTTCCTTGCTCCAAGAAGAGGCTAAGGACGAAAAATCTAAGCTCGAACTTAAAGCTCAAGAAAACGAAGAAAAGGCAGTCGCTTTAAATCAATATCAACAAATGATCCGCAATATTGTTAACGCAAACATCTTATCTAAAACAAAAGTGAAACGCCGAGATAGTTTAATTTCTGAAAAAAACACAATCATTTCAGATCAAACTCAAGAAATTGGACAACTTGAAAATTCTTTGACTGAAAAACAACAAGAGCTAAGGGTTGGAGAAGATAAAATTAATGAATTACAAAACAATCTAGAAAATAAAATTTCTGATCTAAATAAAGCCTATAAACAACAAAAGATTTCAAAAGCTAATTTTGAAAAAGAACGATTAAACCTAAAACAACAAACAGAACAACAAGTCGCCGAATTAGAGGAAAAAAACAAAAAAGCTAGCTCTATCATAAATCAAATTAACAATGAATTAGCCCAAACACAAAAAACATTAGCGTCAGCTGGCGAAGAAAATCAAGCCTTAAAAAACGAAATGAGTGCTGCAGAAGAAAAACATCAAAAACTTCTAAACAAACTGCAGGAGGATCATGCAAACCAAAAAGCGGCGGATCGAGCCCGACTTGAAGATGAACTAAAAAAACACAAACTTACAACTGCACAACGAGAGGCCAGAGAAAAACAATACAGAGATGAAGTTGCTAAAAAAGAGCAAGATTTGCGCAATAAAATTGCGACCTTAGATAAAGACCTTTCAAAAGCTAATGAAAAACTGAATGCTCAAAAAAACTTAGCAAAAAAAATCAAGGGCGATTTTGCTAAAGCGGGAATTAGCGCAGATATCGACCCCGGAACTGGAGATGTTGTACTTTCCTTTGGTGAACACTATTTTGATACTGGAAAAGCCTCTTTGAAACCTGAAATGCAGCGAATTCTAGAACGCGCAATGCCCATTTATTCGAAAAACTTATTTCAGGATGGAAAGGTTTCAAAAAAACTTCAAAGCGTCGAAATTATTGGATTTGCTTCACCCACATTTAAAGGAAAACAAGTTAACCCCAATGATTTAAAGCTATCCGACAAATCAGCTCTAAATTTCAACTTGGACCTAAGTTTTGATAGAGCAAAGTCCATATTTAACTATGTTTTTGATAAAAAAAATATGGACTTTCAATATCAGGATGAACTTTTTCCTATAGTAAAAGTATCAGGACGCAGCTTTTTAGGACAGGGAAATGGAAAAGATTTTTGCTCTAAAAACGATTGTGCAAAATTACAACGAGTTATTATAAAATTTAATCTTAAGGACTAGGAGTAAACATGGATTTATTTGTACAAAAATTTCTAACACATTTTGTTGATGTGGCACGCATCCTTCATTTTCCGGTTATGTTTTTTGCCCTTGTGGTTGGAATAACTCTTAGATCTCTTATCTACTACTCTGTAAAGAGAAATGATTGGTTTGCCCGTCAATTTGAGGTTCGAGTGGGCCGTTTTTTACAAAAAGAAAATGAAGTGAAAACTCACAATCCTTCATTCTATGTTATTTCAAAAAAGCTATTAGAAAAAACATTTTTTGAAACTTTCGAAAATCGTGATAAACATGGGCGTCGAAACTCAGATAAAATGATGACACTCAGTGACCGAATATTTTTAGTAAAATATGGGTGTGCTTGGTTGGTGCATGATATTTTAAAGCAAATTCGATTTTTAAAGTATGGAACACAACCACCAAAACTAATTAATATCACTAAAAATACTTTTACAAAAAATCCTGCATTTAACAAAATATTTGGAATTATACCTATTGGCGGAGCAAATGATTTTTTAAATATTTTACCTGGATTATTTGTCATAGGTGGAATTTTTGGGACATTCTTAGGGGTTATGAAGGGCTTGCCTTCTTTAAGCGGAATGGACATTAATAATGTTGAAAGAACTAAGCAGATTATGGACGAGTTTCTAGCCCTCGTCTCTTTATCTATGGGCGCTTCAGTTATTGGAATTTTATTTAGTGTTATTATGACTCTAGTAAATGTGTCTTGGTCTCCGGATCGATTATTTCCTGATATTATTGACCGATTTGAAAACGCCCTGGATTTACTTTGGAATTATTCTCATTCAAATGATGTTCCGACAGGTCTTAAACCCTTCGATGAAAATAAAGACCCCTTAGAGGCTTTGGCTGAGGCCTCTTTGAACCAGGAAATAGAAAAACGGAAATTTTCTCGTGACATGGAAACTTCACCGACCAAAACAGCATCGTGAGTTTATAAATGGATAAAAGTGCCGTCTGCTATTTTACAATGACCACAGCCGCCGGCACACCTATTTCACACATTATAGATAAAGCTTCATTTACAATTGGAAGATCTCAAAGTGCAGATATTCCAATTCTTTCTTCAAGTATCAGTCGTGAACATTTACGGATTGAAATACAAAATCAAAATCTAAAATTGACAGATCTTGGATCCGCCAATGGCACCTTTGTTGACGGAGTGGCTTTAACGCCCCACGTGCCCACTGAAATCTCTTCAGATCAGGTTGTTCATATTGGATCTGATGATCATGTTTTTCAATTTTTAATTTTAAATCGTCCCCAGGAAATGCAAACCCTTGAATCGGTGCAATTAGAGCTTAAATCACAAGTTTCAACTGTTCTGCATCAACTAGAAGCCTCGGCAAAAGATGACCTAGAAAATAGAAAAAAAGTAATAGAACAGCAGGGACGAGAGTCCGCTCAAAAATTAATTCAGTCGGCCCAAATTGATGCACAAAAAATTTTAGAAAAAGCACACAACGAATCTCTGTTACTTAAATCCACTGTTGCAGATGAAATAAAACTCGCAACAGATAAAGCCTTAATAAAAGCACAAGAAATTAAAAGTTCCGCAATTCAAGATTCGCAAAATTTAATTGAACAAGCCAAAAAACAGGCCTTTGAAATCAAACAGAACAGTCAAAACGAATCACAAAGAATCCTTCAGGACGCTCATAAAAAATCTATTGCACAGCAAGAAGAAATTGATCTTCAACTAGAACGGTTAACTGACATAGCTCAAAATAAATCTATTGAAATTCTTCGCCAAGCCGAAGAAAAATCGAATGTTTTAACATCCGATGCACTTATTCAATCTAAAAAAATAATTGAAGCCGCTCATTTAGAAGTTCACGCCTTAAAGGAAAGAGCTCATACCGAAGCCCTTGAAATAACACACAAGGCTATGCAAAAATCTGAGAATATTATATTTAGCGCTCAAGCTGAATCCAATGAAAAAATTAAATCTCGAATTGCAGAACATGAAAATGAGATCAAATTACTAAAAGAGGCCGCATTAAATTCTCTTGAAAAAGAAAGAGACCAATTTCTCAATAAGACTAAAGAGGAAGCTAAAAGACAACAGGAAGAAATTATAGATTCTTTTTCAAATGAGCGGGAAAACAAACAACAACTTCTTAGAACTATTGATTCTCAAATATTAGACTTTTCACACAAAAGAGAGTCTTTAAATAAAGAGCTCGAACTATTAACTAGCAAACATTCTGAACAAGAATTGCACATCAACGAAAATACAACAACACTTAAACTTTTGCAGAAAAAGATAAGTGAAAATGAAGAAATCTTAAAGAAACTCCATTTTGCAGAAAAAAAAGAAATCGAACTCACAGAAAATATTAAAAATTTAAATGAAAAGATAAGTGAACTGAATTCTCAATTTGAATTCACTCAACAAAAAACAAAAGATGAACATTCTGTTTTTTTAAATCAACTTTTAGTTCAGAAAGAACAAAAAAAAGAAGAGCTCGAAAAAGAAATGCAACAAAAGAAGCTCTATTTAATGAAACAAATAGATTTTGAGCACCAACAAGAAGAACTTCGCCTGCAACAACTTCGCAAACACCAAATTACCGATATTGCGAGATCCATCGAAATTAATCTGATTGAAAAGCTTGGAACCATTATCCCTCAAAATTCTTTGCATCAAATTAGCGATTTAAGTTCGGCTATTTTTGACATTGTAACTCAACAAATGTCTAAACAGTCTTCTATGGTTCAAATTCAAACACAAACTCAAAAATCAGAAACTGCCCATAAACAAGAAAATCGACTTATTTACTTGAAGCGCGCCGGAGGGGCTTTTGCTGTTGTGTTTATTGCCGCAATTGCTATATTTCGATATGAAATTTTAACCACATACCGTGAGTTACGAAATTCTAATGTGGCCAGAGAATTTGCAAATGAACGCAAGCGACTCGGAGTCTTTAAACCCACTCAGGATGATCTTTTTCGGGATAACTATGTGGATAACGTCATTTACCTAAAAAAATATAGCGAGATCAAATTAAAAGAAGAAACTGTTCAGGCTTGGACAAAAACATTATCTGATATTGATTTTTTAACTCAGCATGGTCTTAGTGAAGAAGATATTATATATTTTGTGGCCGCAGAAACCAATATGGTAAAACGTTTAGAGGAACTAAAATCTAAAATAGATCAGGTTTATTTAAAAGAAGAACTTGAAAGAATACATAATGCAGAAAAAGAAGATATCGATCGACTGGCTAGAATCTTAAAAAATGAAGAAAACCTTAGACTTATTCGAGATATGGAAAAGTCCTTTTTTCAAAAACTACGATCTCCCGCGGGCGAATAAAAATATTCTTGACTTCTTTTGTCAAATCAAAGAACAATGACACATACCTATCGGTAATAGATTCTTTAGATTCTATATTATCTACCTATCAATCCTCTTTAAAATATCTAAAAAAGGAGCTTCAATTGAGCGAAAACAATGATTCCACAGGATCAGAAGTTGTAAAAAAGACACGGGCACCAAAAAGCGAAACCTCCAAGGAAGCATCCAAGGAAGCATCCAAAGAAAACTTAAAGGAAAATTCGCCACCAAAAGAAAAAGAAATTATTGCCACTGCCGAGCCCGCAACACCTAAATCAACACCACAAACGCCCCCCCAAGCAGCAACACCTCCAGAGGCGTCAAAACCTGTAGTGAGTGAACCTCCGACTCAACAAACACAAGCCTCTTCAGCCTCTGCACCCGAAGCGACTGCAAGTAGTAACACAACAACCACTGCTGCCGCACCTGTAACTCAAGACCCTGCACGAAAAGAGGGAATGAGAAGAGATTTCAGAGACAATAAACGCTTTGATAACAAAAAACCTTCGCATAATAACTTTAAACATCGACGCGACAATCGAGACTCACGAGACAACAATAGATATGAACAACGCGATCGAAATTTCGATGCCCCTCAAGGGGCTCCAATGGGAGATAGCGCCCCATCCTCTTCTTCAACAAGCCCTGTTACGGAAATTGATTTAGCAGATATTAATTTAACAGATGAAGAAAAAAGCTGGCTAAACTCCAAGGATCTTAAGTCTAAAAATATTCAACAACTCACAGAGCTGGCCGCTAAATTAAAAATTGAACATGCGGCGGGACTGCGAAGACAAGATATGATCTTTGAGATTCTAAAACGAGCGGGAAGATTGGGCGTCGATATCTTTGGATCGGGTGTTTTGGAAATTCTACCGGATGGATATGGATTCTTAAGATCTCCAGACTATAATTATTTGCCAGGTCCGGATGATATTTATGTTAGCCCCTCTCAAATGAGAAGGTTTGGTCTTCGAACCGGGGACACTATTACAGGAACGGTTCGAGCTCCAAAAGATGGCGAGCGCTATTTTGCTCTTTTAAAGGTGGATTCTTTAAACTATGAAACAACAGAAACAGGTAAAGATAAGATTCTTTTTGATAACCTCACACCTCTTTATCCTAATAAACGCTTAAAACTTGAATTTAATCCTGGTGATTTTACGACCCGAATTGTTGACCTTATGAGCCCCATTGGTAAAGGTCAGCGTGCTCTAATTGTTGCTCCCCCTCGAACTGGTAAAACAGTTCTTATGCAAAATATTGCAAACGCAATTTCAAACAATCATCCGGAAGTTAAACTGATTGTGCTTTTAATTGACGAACGGCCCGAGGAAGTCACAGACATGTCTCGATCTGTTAAAGGAGAGGTCATTAGTTCTACCTTTGATGAGCCACCCACTCGCCACGTTCAAGTTGCTGAAATGGTTATAGAAAAAGCGAAACGCTTGGTTGAACACAAACATGATGTTGTGATTCTTTTAGACTCAATTACAAGATTAGCGCGAGCCTACAATACAGTGGTTCCACCCTCTGGTAAAATTTTATCGGGAGGTGTTGACTCCAACGCCCTTCATAAACCAAAACGATTTTTTGGTGCCGCTCGAAATATTGAGCAGGGTGGGTCTTTAACGATCATCGCCACAGCTCTTATCGATACGGGATCTCGTATGGATGAGGTGATTTTTGAAGAATTTAAAGGTACAGGAAATAGCGAAATCCACTTGGATCGAAAACTGATGGAAAAACGTATTTTCCCATGTATGGATATCAACAAATCAGGAACTCGAAAAGAGGATCTTCTTGTTGAAAAAGCTGACTTGAATCGTTTGTGGATCTTAAGAAAAGTCCTTGCGCCAATGAATGTCGTGGATGCGATGGAATTCTTGATCGACAAGGTGCAGCAGTCTAAAACAAATCAACAGTTTCTACAAAGTATGGGCGGAAACTAACCCGCTCTTTACAAGTAGGAATGACCATGATATGAGCATTCACTTTCTAGAAATGAAAACGCGTTTTATAAAGGATAAAAGATTATGAAAAAAGACCTTCACCCTAAAATGAACACAGTTGTGTTTAAAGACATTTCCTGTGATCATTCTTTTCTTGGTACATCCACCATTTCAGCAAAAGAAACTGTTAAATGGGAAGATGGAAAAGAGTATCCACTTATTAAAGTTGAGATTTCATCTGAATCTCATCCCTTTTTTACAGGTAAACAAAGAGTTCTTGATACCGAAGGACGCATTGATCGTTTTAAAAAGAAATACGCAAAGAAAGCCTAGTCGCTTCTTTGAAGTGTCTAGCAGGTATTCATGTTTTCTAAACTAGATGAAGTTGAATCCAGATATGAGCAAGTGCAACTTGCTCTACAGCGTCCTGATGTTGCCTCTAATCAGACACAGTATCGTGCTTTTATGAAAGAGCTGCGAGATCTGGAAAAGATTGTTGTTGTTTACAGAGATTATAAAGAAAAAGTTAAAAATTTAAAATCAAATAAAGAACAATTGACCTTAGAATCGGATAGCGAGATGCGCGAACTATTTCGCGAAGAGGTTCGAGGTCTAGAACTTGAAGTTCCAAGACTTGAAGATTCATTAAAAATATTATTAATTCCAAAAGATCCCAATGATGATAAAAATATTATCTTAGAAATGCGCGCGGGTGCCGGCGGCGATGAGGCGGCCTTGTTTGCCGATGAACTCTTTCGCGCCTATGGTCACTATGCTTCAACTCAAGGGTGGAAAGTGGACTTAGCCTCCTACGTTCCAGGAAATGTTGGCGGCGCCAAAGAAATTATTGCTTCCATATCTGGTGAAGCCGTCTATAGCAAACTTAAATATGAAAGTGGCGTTCACCGCGTGCAAAGAGTTCCACAAACTGAAGCTGCGGGCCGGGTCCATACCTCTACTATTACCGTTGCTATTATTCCAGAAGTTGAAGCTGTGGATGTTAAAATTGATATGAACGATATTCGTATCGACGTGATGAGATCCAGCGGTGCGGGTGGACAGTCTGTTAACCGAACAGAGTCGGCGGTTCGTGTGGTGCATATTCCTACTGGTATTTTAGTTCATTGCCAAGAAGGCAAGTCTCAAGGAGCGAATAAAGAGCGGGCCTTTCAAATTTTATATTCTAAATTACAAAGACTTGAAGAAGAGCGCTCTCGAAAAGAAGCCTCGGACACGCGATTAGAGCAAATTGGAACCGGAGATCGCTCAGAACGCATCAGAACTTATAATTTTCCACAAACTCGAATCACAGATCATCGCATTGGCTTGACCATTCATCAATTGCCACAGGTTATGGAAGGCTCCCTAGAATACTTGATAGATCCTTTGATTACCCACTTTCAGGCCGAAGCCCTTCAACGAAATATCTTGTAAAAAAATGGAGATACCGAAAGATCTTGGCTCTCTAAAAACAGCTTTTGAATTTGGAATCGCTTTTTTAGAAAAACACTTTCCAGAAAGCCCAAGAATTGATGCCGAATTCCTTTTACTTTCATTGGCTTCAATGAGCCGAACAGATTTAATTTTAAATCCCTCAAAAAAATTAAGTCCTGAGATTCAAGATAAATTTTTAAACTACCTTGAGCGACGATCCAGGGGCGAACCCGTGGCCTACATTTTAGGCTATAAGGATTTTTATAAATTTAGATTTACCGTAAGCCCTGCCGTCTTAATCCCACGACCCGAAACAGAAGAGCTTGTAGATTATGTCTTGAACCAATGGATTAAAATACGAGAGATTAAAATACAGAAAAAAGTACCTACAAAAAAACCACTCATTGTTGATCTTGGCTCTGGCTCAGGTTGCATTGGGCTGAGTTTATTAAAATCAATTCCTGAATCTACTTTAATTTGTTTAGATGTTTCGGATGAAGCCCTGCAGATCACTCAAAAAAATGCTCTCAACCTAGGTCTTGTTGAGAATAAAGATTTCTATTTATTTCATCAGCCAGCAGAAGACCTTCATCAATTTAAAAACAAACTCCAGGTGATTTTGGGTCGAAATGAAATTGATATTTTAGTTTCAAATCCTCCTTATATTGATTTTAATGACCCACTTGTTGAACTCAACGTAAAAGGATTTGAGCCCCATGAGGCCCTTTTTGCTCCAGAGCAAGGCTTTAAGTATTTATTGGATTGGTCAAAAATATATAGCCCGCTTCTTTCTAACCCTGGTTTTCTTATGATGGAGATGGGTCATCTCCAATCAACACTTGTACTTTCGCATGTAAAAAGCTTAAATCTTTTCGAAAATGTAAGCGTTATAAAAGATCTTTCTAAAATCGATCGATTTATCTACGCTGAGAAAATTTAAAAAGGGAGTATTTTATGGATCGTATGATTGTCCAAGGTGGATCAACTCTTCAAGGCGAAGTCTCAGTGAGCGGGTCTAAAAACGCAGCTCTTCCTATTTTATTTTCTTCTTTATTGGCACCCGGAGATCATGTTTTCGAAAATGTTCCTCAACTTCATGATATTTCATCGACAGGTTTATTGTTAGAAAGTCTAGGTTGTAAAGTAAATCAAGAACATGACATCTATAAAATCAATGTCCCTGAAAAATTAAATATTGAAGCCCATTATGATTTGGTTCGAAAAATGAGAGCTAGTTTTTTATGTATGGGGCCACTTCTTGCAAGAATGGGAACCGCTGTGGTTTCTCAGCCCGGAGGATGCGCCATTGGAAGCCGCCCCATTGATCTTCATTTAGATGCTTTTCGCGCCCTTGGAGCTGAGATTGAAAATAAAGAAGGCTATGTTCATGCTCACAGCTCGGCATTAAAAGGAAATACATTTTTATTTGAAACTGTAACGGTTGGGGGCACTGAAAATCTTCTTATGGCGGCAGTTCTTGCCCAAGGAAAAACGATCATTGAAAATGCAGCAAAAGAACCAGAAGTGGTAGATCTAGCAGATTATCTGATCAAAATGGGTGCAAAAATTAAAGGCCACGGTACTAGTATTATTGAAATCGAAGGCGTGACAAGATTGAAACCCGCAGTACACCGAATTATCCCCGATCGCATCGAGGCTGGAACACTTTTGTTAGCCGGAGCAATAACAAAAAGCGAACTGACTGTTAAAAACTGTATTCCCGAACATTTAGAATCTTTTTTATTAAAACTCAAAGAAAGTGGCTTACAGGTTTCAACTCAAAAAAATTCTATGACCATTCATCCTTCGCCAACCTGGAAGGCTGTTGATATTACAACAGCACCCTATCCACTTTTTCCAACAGACTTGCAGGCGCAATTTATGTCCCTTATGACTTTGGCAGAGGGAACAAGCATTGTTGCTGAAACTATTTTTGAAAACAGATTCATGCATGTTGGAGAGTTGATTCGGCTCGGGGCAGATATCAATCCAAAATCAAGAGTCGCTGTGATTCGAGGTCGGAAAAATTGTTTAACGGGGGCTCCCGTTATGGCGACAGACTTAAGAGCATCAGCATGTTTAATCTTAGCGGGGCTTGCTGCCCAAGGGGAAACGACCGTAAGTCGGATCTATCATCTGGACCGAGGATATGAAAAGCTGGAGCTTAAACTCTCTGCCCTTGGCGCAAAGATTAAAAGGGTGAAATAAAAAAGGGCCGGTTCTTTCGAACCAGCCCTTAGAATCTACATTCAGAAATAAAACTATTTCTTCTTAGAAACTTTTTTTGTAGCTTTTTTTGTAGCTTTCTTAGTTGCTTTTTTTGCAACTTTTTTTGTAGCTTTCTTAGCCATGTGAGCCTCCTGGTTGTTATCGTTGTTGTTGCCTTATTTTGTTCTCTTAACTTTAGTGTTAACAAAATGATCCAACTCGTCAACCAAAAAAAATAGGTTGAACACATTTTGCATAATCTTAGTCCAGAAAGGATCATCATTATGTTAACTGTATTTCTAATTTCAATATTCGGATCCATGTTCGTATTTCGATTTTTTGATTTTTTAAAATCGGATTTATTTCTTACTCCATCAGAACTTTTAATCTTAAATAAATTTGGATTTTTTATTATATTTTCTATTTTTTTTATTTTTAGAAACAACTCTATCTTAACTTGGATTTTCTTTGTGATACTGTGTTTCCTGTTGATTGTAATAAAATTTATTATTCAAAATGAACTAAAAAAACGATTCGATTTTCAACTCGTTTTTTTTCTGGATTTAATGATTTTAAATCTTCAAATGGGAACATCTTTTCGTTCTTCATTTAAAAAGTCGATACCAAAAAACTCCAAAATAATGGAAAAAATCTTCAAAAAAATACTAGACTCTCTCATCAACGAAATTCCCCCAAAAAATTTCGCGTTGTTACATTTTTTTGCGTTTTATGAACAAATGTATCGCGCGGATCACACAAAATCGAAAGTGATTGATCGATTAAAATCAATCCGCGGTCATTTTTTTTTGCTTCAAAAGTTAAAATTAAAGTCTTCTCAAATCCAAAAGCAGGTGGGGCTTCAGTCACTGATCCTCTCGCTTCTCTATTTTGGACTTATAGGGTTTGTTATTTTTTACTTTGGATTTTGGAACAACCAAAATATCATTATGATTTCTCTGTTACTCTATGGAATGGGCCTGGGTGGAAGCTTTTATTTAGGGCTTAAAAAAGCATGGAAGGTTTAGCCCCCCCTTTAAAACTCCTACTTGAGGTAAAACGGGCCTTGGAGGCCGGGGAAACTGTTCGAAATGGAGTTTCACAATATCTTGAAAAACAAGAGGACAGCTTTTCAATACTTGTCCAACAGTGGCTTAACTACAACAGTCAAAACTTATCCACAGAAAAGTTGCTATCTAAAGAGGCTTCTATTTATAGAGTTCAGTTGCTTTATTTACTTGAAGAAGGGCTTCTTGGAAAGTCTATTTATAAAAAAATAAATGAATTTGAACAAGAAATAGAGGCCGCCTGTGAAAGAGAAATTCAAGATCATTTAGACTCTCTTCATTTTAAAGTTTTGCTACCCATACTCTTTTTTCAGTTTCCGGCTTTTCTATTATTACTTTTTGGGCCACTATTAAATCACTTGAAAAACTAAAAAACGGCGCGATACTAACAAAAGAAGTGTTAAAATTGAGAGGGAGGCTGAATGGCAACAATGATAAAAGAAGGAACCGATCAAAAGAAAATTACAATGACATTGGTTGCGGAGGTCTTAAAAGACTCACCCAATCAGACCTTGATTAATGACTTACTTCTTGCTTTAGATATCCCTGTTTCTAAAGATCCCATGGAGCAACTGGAGCACATCTACAAACATGTGGAATCCAGTTCTTTTAAAAAGTTATTACAAAAGGAAGTTTAGTGTCTATTTCCGAAATCAAATCAAATATTATTAATTCTATAGGAAACACTCCTATTATTAAGATCAACAAAATCACCCAACATCTGGATCATGATTTCTATGGAAAAATTGAATATTTTAACCCCGGTGGAAGCATAAAAGATCGCATTGCTTTAAATATCATTGAACAGGCGGAACGGCGCGGAGAGCTTAAGCCTGGTGGAACTCTTATAGAAGCAACTTCTGGAAATACAGGCATAGGTCTTGCTATTGTGGCCGCCATGAAGGGCTATAAGTGTATTTTTATTATGCCCGATAAAATTAGCGAAGAAAAACGAGCGATGCTTCGGGCCTATGGTGCAAAGGTTGTAATTACACCAACGGGTCTTGAACCCGAAAACCCCTTAAGTCACTACTCTGTGGCGGCAACCATTTCTAAAAATACTCCCAATAGTTACTATACCAACCAATATCATAACCCAGACAATCTTTCTGTTCACTATCATGTAACGGGCCCAGAAATCTGGAGACAAATGGGTGGCAACATCGATGTTCTTGTGGGTGGAGCTGGAACCGGCGGAACACTGAGCGGTGCGGCTCAGTTTTTAAAAGAAAAGAATCCAAAAATTAAAATTCTTTGTGCTGATCCCGTAGGAAGTATTTTATATGATTTATTTTATCATAAAAAAATTGTGGATCCCCCTGCGGCCTATAAGGTGGAGGGTGTTGGCGAAGACATGCTTCCGGACAATGTGAAACTGGATCTTTATTCTGATTTTGAACGCGTAACAGATAAAGAAGCCTTTCAAATGACTCGACGACTATCTACAGAAGAGGCCCTTTGTGTTGGCCCATCAAGCGCTTTAGCTCTGGTTGCGGCAATGAAGTACTCGTTAAAACTCAAACAACGTTCTAAAATTTTAGTCATCTTTCCTGATAGTGGTCGTTCTTATTTAAGCAAGGCCTTTAATGATCAGTGGATGGTTGAAAATGGTTTTTTAACTTCACAAGAAATTTCTCAATCCTTTAATGTCGAAGTTCGTGCACAAGAATATTTAAAACTTTAATGTTTCTTTAAAAGAAGAGGTTTATTGAATATGAAAAAAAATGGTTTTTCAACTCGCGCAATTCACGCCGGCCAATCCCCAGACCCAACGACCGGAGCTATCATGACTCCGGTGTATCTTTCTTCGACCTATGTTCAAAGCTCACCGGGAGTTCATAAGGGCTGGGAATACTCTCGAACCTCAAATCCCACACGAAAAGCTTTTGAAGACTGTATTGCCAATCTTGAAAATGGTAAATTTGGGTTTGCTTTTGCTTCTGGATGTGCGGCAACAACAACAGTTTTGCATCTTTTAAAGGCTGGGGATCATGTCATTGCAAATGATGATATGTATGGTGGAACCTTTCGTCTATTTGAACGAGTGCTGAAAAACAATGGCATTCAATTTACTTTTGTGAATCTTACTGAATTAAAAAATCTTGAGCCGGCTCTACAAAAAAATACTAAATTAATTTGGTTAGAAACGCCAACGAACCCTACTTTAAAGCTTGTGGACATTAAAAAAATATCCGACACTGCAAAAAAACAAAATATTTTAGTCGCTGTGGACAATACATTTATGAGTCCTTTTTTTCAACGTCCTTTGGACTTAGGGGCAGATATTGTCGTTCACTCGGCAACAAAATTTATTGGTGGCCACAGTGATCTTATTGGTGGAGTTGTCGTTACTTCCAGACAAGATCTTGCAGAAAAAATTGCCTTTTTAAGTAACTCGATGGGTGGAGTCCTCGGAGCCTTTGATTCTTTTTTATTTTTAAGAAGTTTAAAAACATTACCCCTTCGCATGAAAGCCCATGAACAGAATGCAGTTGCCATTGCTAAATTTTTAGAAAAACACCCTAAGATAGATCGCGTGATCTATCCAGGACTTGAAAGTCATCCCCAACATAGTTTAGCTAAAGAACAAATGCATGGATTTGGCGGAATGATTACTTTTTATATAAAAGGTGGTATTAATGCCGCTCGCACTCTTCTAGAAAAAGTCCAACTTTTTTCTCTTGCTGAAAGTTTGGGTGGTGTGGAAAGTTTAATAGAACATCCCGCAATTATGACGCACGCTAGCGTTCCTGCCGAAATACGTAAACAACTTGGTATCGATGATTCTTTAGTGCGTCTTTCTGTAGGAGTAGAAGATCTTGAAGATTTAATTGCTGATCTAGAGTCTGCACTTTCTATGATTGGTTAATTCCGATGATTCATTGGTTGACAGTTGTGCTTAAGAACGATAACTAAACGTCTTCATTTATTACATCTGGCTTGGTAGCTCAGTCGGTAGAGCAGAGGACTGAAAATCCTTGTGTCGGCGGTTCAATTCCGTCCCAAGCCACCACTACTTTATTAGTGTTTTAATTTTTTTATTTTTTCAGAGCCAATTGTAATTTTTCGGCCAAGGTGCCCAAAGAACCTCCTGAGTTTTGAGTCACAGATTCCCATGAGCGATCTTCACCATCAATAGGCAATCCTAAAGACATCTTTTTATCTGCAAAGTTAATTTCATCAACTCGCACTTGAATTTTGTCTCCACGTTTTTTGTTTTCATAGGTGTTAGCCTCAGAACTATCTCTCCATTTTGATTTTGGCAAAAGTCCAGTAATTCCGGGGGTCAGTTGAACAAATAAACCATAGGTTTCTTTTTTTTCAACAGTCCCTGTAACAACAGATCCGACAGGAAATTGAGTGACAATGCTGTTCCATGGATCACCCTCTCCAGCGGCCTGTTTTAAAGATAAAGAAATTTTTAACTTTCCGTTTGCGTCTTCCATTTTTAAAATCTTCACATGGATTTCTTGACCAGCAGAAACAAGCTCGTCTGGATGTTGCAAACGAGACCATCCCAGTTCAGAAATATGAACAAGTCCCTCAACACCATGACCTAAATCAACAAAGGCTCCAAATTTTTCTAACCGAGTGATTTTACCAGGAACGATCTCTCCCACTTTAATATCTTGTATAAAGGTGCCTTCTGCTTCTGCCTTCTGAAGTGATAATAATTTCTTGCGAGAAATAATAATATTTCTGCCTTTTTCTTCAAATTGAGTAATTAAAAACTCGAACTTTTGTCCGACATAAGGTTGAACATCTTCTACAAATTTGTTGTCAATTTGACTGATGGGACAAAACGCAGTTTTACCCATTACCGAAACACGAAACCCACCCTTAACAGCCTCTAGAACTTTTCCCTCTATTGGCAACTCCATATCAAAAGCATCTTCTAAATCTTCAGCCGCACCAACGCTGGTGATTCCCTTACGAGAGACTCTGAGTTCGTCCCCTTTGTTTAAAGTCACAACAACTTCAATAAGATCTCCAACTTTATAGAGTGGCTTTAAATCCTTATCTAATAGTTCTTTTGTAAAGATCAAAGCATCTTGCTGTCCACCCGTAGAAATAAAAGATTCATCTTTTCCAAAGGTCAGTAATTCTCCAGAAAACGCAGCTCCCACACGCAAAGACCCCGGCGAAGATTTCTCTGAATTTGCAAACATCTCTGCAAAAGTATCCTCATTTTTATTCTTGGTATTTTTTATCTCTATATCGTCGCCAAATATATCTTTCATGTATGCCTCCAAAATTCTACAGAGCTACGTCTTACTGGTGAGTTTATGACGGGTCAACTAGTCGTTTTCAGCGGCACCACCAGTGCTTAAAAATTCTAACTTGTTGATTTTTGATTTTAACATAAGGACCATGCCAATCCCCGGAAGTGCCGCAAAAAGAGAGAATAAAAAGAAAACGGGCCAACCTAGGCTCACAGCCAAAACTCCTGAAACTGGACCCACATAAATTCTTCCGACCGCCGCAAAAGCCGAAAGAAGTGCATACTGAGTTGCTGTAAATTGTGAACTACAGAGCGACATAATTAATGCCACAAAGGCCGCAGTACCCATTCCACCTGTTACATTTTCAAACATAACTACCGTGAGTAAAAGTGGATCTATTTGAATAGACATTCCAGGGATTAAAACCTCCCCCCAGGCTCCTTTTCCAGCCACAGATAAATACCAAAACCCTAAATTTGAAAGAGCCTGTAAAACAGCAAAAAATAGAAGTGACTTGAAAAGTCTTAAACGAACCATTAGGGCCCCTCCCAGTAAGGCACCCCCCAATGTGGCAATCAATCCAAATATTTTATTTATCGTACCCACTTCTATTTGTGTAAATCCAACACCCTTTAGTAAAAAGTTAGTCCCCAGGCTTCCGGCAAATGCATCACCCAGCTTAAATAAAATTATTAACAATAAGAAATGCCAGGCTCCCTTTTTATCAAAATAATCATGTAAGGAGTGAAGTAAAGTTTGAAATTTAGCGATTCGGGCTCCTATATATGAAAACGGCAATGCAAATAAAATTTCAATTATGACAAATAAAAGCTGAATCCATTTACTTTCATCATTAGGATTTAGTGAAAACCCTAATATCAAAAGATAGCGGCCAACAAAAAAACCTCCAACAGCAAAAACGATCATATTTAAAAAGCCCAAAAGATCTTGTTTGGCTTCGCTTGTAGGCTTCACTTTTTCAAGCGAAAGTTTGGGAGAAAAAATTGTCAGAACGGCCATTGTTAACATAATCAAAGATATCAATTGATAGGTGCTACTCCAACCCACGTGGTCTGCCCAAATAAAGGCCAACCCACCCGATACCAACATAGCAAGACGATAACCCAAAACACCCAACGCGGCGCCAGCTCCACGCTCTTCTGCTGACAGTAAATCTGTACGATAAGCATCAATAACAATATCTTGAGAAGCTGATATAAACGCAATGAAGACTGCAACAATTGAAAACATTGTCGACTGCTGTGAAGGAGAAATTAGAGACATAATAAAAATAATTCCAGCTAATAAAAACTGGGTAAAAATCAACCACCCCCTGCGCCGCCCAAACAAGGGAGGTTCAAAACGGTCCATCAATGGTGACCAGAGATATTTATAGGAATAGGGCTGAGCTACAAGAGTAAAAAATCCAATTGTAGCTGTATCGACTTGATCCATTGTTAACCAAGCCTGCATCGCCTGCCCTGTAAGCGCCAAAGGAAGTCCAGAAGCAAAACCTAGAATTAAAGTGAATAACATTCTTCGATTTTCAAAAACTTTTAAATAATTTTTCATATTGGAACTCCCAAATTTTAAAATCAACTTTTCAGAATCAACATTTCATATTCTTCAAATGAATAAAACTGTCTCAGAATGATACAACCGTTTCAAAATGAAATTGTAAATCGAAACTCTAAAGTTTTTAAATAATACGCCGATACGAGTCATAATGGATTTTTTGTTTTAAGGAGGTTTTTTTGGAACAAATAAATGAACATAAGCCGCAACCGCGAATGCCGCTCAATATGGATATTAAATTTAAGAAAAACTATGGAAGAAACACGATTCCTGGAACATTAAAAAATATAAGTCTCTCTGGCGCTTTTTTAAAATTAGATCATTCTTTAAAAGTCGCTTCACAAGAAAAACTTTCTTTAGTTTTAGAGGTCGCAGGTAGAAAACGCGCCATCACAGCTCATGTAATTTGGCACAATAGCGAAGGTTGTGGACTTTCTTTTAAACATTCCAATAACCGAGATCTTCAACTTATAGATGATCTTATGTATTTTATTGAAAATGACCGCAACGAACGGCGTGAGTTTTTTTCTGACTTTTTAAAAATTGCTAGTTAAAAAAAAGTGGCAACATTCCGTTGCCACTCAATTCATTACATTTCAAAATTAACCGACTTGTGTATCTTGAAATCCTTCTTCAAGATCTTTTTGCTTTCGTTTATTACGAATGATGATTCCGACAAGGGCCATTAATGCAATAGCACCCAGTGCTCCATAGGTCATAGTATCATCACCAAGTAACCCAGCCATACCACCTTCAGATCCTTCAGTCTCAGCAGCCACTGGAGCGGGAGCGGCGGCCTCTTCCACAGGAGGAGGCTGCATTGCTGGAGGTTCTTCCATGGGTGGCGCGGGAGGAGGTTCTTGCATTCCAGCTAGATCTGAGGGAGGCGTCTCCATTGTAGTTGCTGCGGGCTCAGAAAGAGGCGCTTCAGGCATTGTGTTTGCAGCTGGGACCTCTGAAGCTGGAGGCGGCGCTGTTTGTGCAAGTGTTTGTTCTACGGGTGGAGCTGCAGAAACATCGTCTTTCCAATACCGTAACTCTGTGCCTTCATCTAAAATTCCCTTAGACTCTACATTATTAGTTGCCCACACTTCTTTCCAGGCATTATCAAAACCCAATAAGGTACTTGATACTGTTCGAATATTATCGCCCTTTTGTGCCACATAGGTTGAAGAGGGGATATTGTTATCTTCAAAGTAGGTTATTACCTTTGAATCATCTGTTGGGCGATTCGGAGAATTATAATAAACTTTATCTCCAACTTTAAGTTCTCGTCCACTCAACCAAGGATTTGATTTTTTAAGTTCAGATACTTTTTGAGATTTAAATACTTTTTCACTTACTTTTTTCCATGTGTCTTTGGGGCGAGCCACATAAACAGTATTTAATAAAAACTTTCCTGACTTCCATGCAGAAGACTCAACTTTTTTAAGTGAAGCAACAGGTTTTGGAGCCACCTCTTCACTGACATAGCTTTCGCTAGGACTTTCTGTGGGGGCTGGCGCCGGTGCAATTTCAACAGGCTGTTCAGTCTGTTGAGGTGGAGTAATTTCTGTTGTGCTACTTTCTGCGGGTGCAGGCTCTATAGGTTGTACTTGGGCACTTTCCTCTGGAACAACGGGAGTCACTCCATCCGCTGGCGGTTGAGTTTCAGCCGTTGTTGCTGCTGCCGCTGGATCTTCTGTGGCTGCCGCATCGGCATCAACACCTTCTTCGGACAACTCTGCCGCCAAAGAACCATCTTCTTCAGTTGCTGCTTCTTCGCCTTCAGCTAAGTCACCCTCTTCAGAAATTTCGCCTGCGTCTGCTGTTACTTCATCCTCTGCACCCTCATCACTTGAGCTTGATGATGTACAACTTGAATTGATGATAAAACCCATCGCTGCAAATACTAGAAACATTTTCTTCATCATAAAAACATCCTTGTCTTTTTTTATAAATTTAAATGGAGTCTTAAAATAATGCAAAGTGAAAAAATAACTCTAGACTACGATCCAGAAGGCTAGTCCAGAATATATTTAAAAATATCACCCGTTTTAATTTGATTTTTTTTAAACCAACCCTTTTCCATTTCTAAAGCATAACGGGCTGGCTTTAAGCTTTTATAGAGATTCAATTCTGAGTCTTTTTGCTTTTTATTTGTCGGTGTTTTCATTTCATGTAAATTAATTAATTTTTTATTATCATCAAAAAAAGCAATGGAAAGATCTATCCTTGTGTTTTTCATCCAAAAACTCAAAACCTGAATCTCATCAAACTCAAATAACATCCCCTCATTGGACGGCAAGTGAGTTACATACATCAAACCCTGAGCCCGCTCTAGAGGACTGGACGCTATTGCAACTTTAATTTTTTTATTTCCCACCTCGATCCATTTTTTATTCTGGATCTGACTAAAGTCGCGTTCAATAGAGGGTTCACTCGCATAAACTAAATCAGAACTAAAAACCAAAAAAAGGGAATAAAAAATTAAGTTTATAAATTTAATTTTCATTTAAAAAATTCCTGATTAAATTTAAGCAACAATCCGTACCGGACTCCGCCGGTGGAAACAATGAGCTCGCTTTTATTAAAAAACTTAAGTGTTTCTAGTAAGATTGTCGTACCGACAAAAATAATATCGGCGCGACCACCGAGATTATATTTTAATTTTATTTCTTCAACAGAGCTCTCTTTAAATTTTTTTTGCCAATATTCAAGTTGAGTTCTTTCGATTTTATATCCATGTACCTTTTCTGATTCAAACTTACCAAGCGCCAGTGCCGCCAGTGCTGAAGGCGTCCCCGCAACGGCCACAATCACATCTATGGTTTTGTCTTTTAAAAAACTGGACTTTAACAATTGATTTTGAATTTCATAGACCAAGGCTTCTTCTTCGTTTTCTAAAATGGGCTGTGCCGAAACAAATTTTTCAGTAAATCTTACGCCTCCCATTTGTAAGCTTGTTGACCACTGAATTTCTTTTGAGTCTCCATATATGATTTCTGTTGAGCCCCCACCCACATCGACAACTAGATACTTTCCGGATTGTTGTAAATTATAAAAGGCACCTCTATAGGTAAGTTCGGCCTCTTCTTTTCCTGAAATCAACTGAATAGGAATATCTAATTCGATTCCTATTTTTAAAAATTCTTCTAAGTTTTTTACATCCCGGGCCGCAGAGGTTGTACCGGCAATGACTTTAGTAACACCTTCGGCTTTTATTTTTTCTTTAAATTTAATTAAACAGTTTTTTGCTCGAATTAAAGCTTCTGGATGAAATTCTTTAGACTGATTTACGGCTTGTCCCAATCGAACAACTTCTGACTCGTCAGATATAATTTGTGGAGCCAAACCCTTTTCACATTTTGAAATTAAACACAAAAAAGTATTCGTACCTAGATCTAAAGTTGCGACCTTCATTTTTATCCCTCATGGTTTGCAAGTTTTTTATTTAAAATCTCGTTCACTATTTCAGGATTCGCTTTTCCTTTTGTTTCTTTCATGATGGCACCCACAAAAAATCCTAAAAGTTTTGTTTTTCCAGACCTGTATTCAGCAACAGCAGAAACATTTAGTTTTAAAACTTGATCAACAATTTTTTCAATCTCTGAAGTATTTGAAATTTGAACAAGGCCTTTTTCTTTTATAATTTCTAAAGGATCCCTGGGATGAGACCACATCTCTTGAAAAATAACTTTTGCCATTTTTCCAGAAATTTGTCCCTGGTCAATTTCATGTATGAGTTTTCCAAGATGGACTGGAGAAACAGGGCAATCCAATATAGATTTTCCAGACGCATTTAACTCTTTTAAAACTTCTGTCATAATCCAATTCGCTGTAGCTTTTGGATTTCCAGATTGTGTTGCTGCCATTTCAAAATAATCTGCCAAGGCTTTTTCTGAAGTCAAAAGTGCAGCATCAGTTTCTGGCAGCCCCTGTGTTTTTTGAAATCTCTCGGATCTATCAAGTGGAAGTTCGGGTAATGATTTCTGAATATTTTCAATGTATTCCTCTGTAAGATGAACAGGCAACAGATCGGGATCGGGAAAATATCTATAGTCTTGAGCGTCTTCTTTTGTTCTCATTGAAAATGTTTTATTTTTATCTGGATCAAACAAACGAGTTTCTTGAATTATTTTTTGTCCAGATTCCAATACATCTATTTGTCTTTCAATTTCAAAATCAATGGCCTTTTCGATAAATCTAAAGGAATTAATGTTTTTAATTTCAACTTTTGTTCCTAATTTTTCAACACCGATTTTACGAACACTGACATTTACATCACAACGGAGGGAGCCCTCTTCTAAATTTCCATCACACACACCCAAATATCTAACAATTTGCCAAACGGTTCGTGCATAATTCGCGGCCTCTATCGCCGAATGCATATCGGGACCAGAAACAATTTCTAACAGGGGAATTCCCGCTCGATTGTAATTAATTAACGTATAATCCCCTTGATGAGTGCTTTTCCCTGCATCCTCTTCCATGTGGGCGCGTTCAATGGGAATCCTTTTGAATCCATTTTCTGTTTTAATACGAACACCGCCATTATAACAAATGGGTAAATCATATTGTGAAATTTGATACCCTTTTGATAAGTCTGGATAAAAATAATTTTTTCGAGAAAACACCGAGGTTCGTCGGATTTGACACCCTAATGCTAGGCCGGTTTTTACTGAAAACTCTATCGCTTTTTTGTTAACGACAGGTAAACTTCCGGGCAATCCAACGCTCACAGGAGACGTGTTTTCGTTATCTCCTGCCTCAAAGGTTGTAGAGTCCGAGCAAAACATTTTACTTTGTGTTTTAAGTTGCGCATGAATTTCTAGACCGATCACGGCCTCATATCCTCTATCCGAAGAAACATTAAGAGACATTGGGTCGAGCTCCTTTTGTGTTTGAGTTCATCTCGAGAGCATAGGCCACATTTAACATTTTTTGTTCTTCAAAGGGCGCGGTCACTAATTGAACTCCAATGGGAAGTCCTCCCTTAGATATTCCAAAAGGAACACTCATTCCTGGCAATCCCGCCAAATTCACAGTGATCGTAAATATATCGTTTAAATACATTGTTAAAGGATCTGAAATGCGTTCGCCTAATTTAAATGCTGGAGAGGTTGTCACGGGGCTTAGTAAAACATCACAACTTTTAAAGGCCTCTTGATACTGATTTGAAATCAAACGGCGCACCTGACTGGCTTTGTTATAATAGGCATCAAAATAGCCGCTTGATAAACAATAGGTACCCAACATTATTCTTCGTTGAACTTCTTTACCAAAACCTTCTCCACGCGTTTGTCCATAAAACTTTTCTAATTCTACTGCAGATAAATTTTTAAATTCGGCACGATGCCCATACCTTACTCCATCGTACCGAGCTAAATTGCTCGAAGCCTCGCTGGAAGCAATTAAGTAATATACAGGAATTCCAAATTCAGTCAGAGGAAGGGAAATTTCTTTAATTTCTGCACCCAATTTTTTTAATGTTTCTATAGATTCTGCATAGACTTTTTCTACATCTGGATAAAGTTGATCTGTTCGGTATTCTTTCACAAGACCCACGCGAAGACCCTTTATATTCGCATTTAAATTTTCACTCCAAGGCTCCTTTTTTCGCTGAGACGTTGTAGAATCCATAGAATCATGTCCCGCAATAGTCTCTAAAATAAGAGCGGCGTCCTCTACATTTTTTGCCAGCGGCCCCGCCTGATCCAAGCTCGAAGCATAGGCAACAATCCCATAGCGACTCACTCTACCGTAGGTGGGCTTAACTCCGACAACACCACAAAAATGAGCGGGCTGTCGAATGGATCCCCCTGTGTCTGTCCCAATAGTAAATTGAGCCAGTTCAGCCGCCACCGCCGCCGCGGATCCACCACTAGATCCTCCAGCAACACAATCTAAATTCCATGGATTTTTTACTGGCCCATAGTAAGAAGTTTCACTGCTCGATCCCATTGCAAATTCATCTTGATTGAGTTTTCCTAAAAGAATCGCTCCTTGATTTTTTAATCTAGAGACCACCGTAGAATCATAGGGTGGAATAAAATTCTCGAGCATTTTTGAACCCGCTGTTGTTTTAATTCCTTTTGTGCACAACATATCTTTAATTCCCATGGGAATCCCCAAAAGAGAAAAAGATTCGATGGTGGCGCCCTTAGATATTTTTTGATCTATAGCTTTGGCCTCTTCAAGGGCTTTTTCATTTACAGTGATATAGGAATTTATTTGCGGATCCAGCTTTTCAATGCGGTCCAAATAATATTGAGTCAACTCATAGGCGCTTATTTTTTTTTCTAAAAGGATTTTTTGTGTTTCTTTTATCGATAAATTTGAAATTTCCAAAACCAGACCTCTTTTAAATAATATTTACACAACCGGAGGAACCTTAAACAAGTGCCCTAGACTTTCTGGAGCATTTTTAATCATCTCTTCTGCAGTATATTCTTGATTCACAATATCTTCTCTCCAAAAGGACTCTATTTCAACAGGGGTGATCATGGGTTCGATTTGGTGGGTATCCACCTTAGAAATGTGTTCAAAAAACTGAAGGGCTTTGCTTAATTGTACAGAATACTCCTCAGCGTCAACATCTGAGACTTCTAAACGGGACAACTCTGCTATTTTTTTGATCGTTTTTTTATCAATCATAATTTACCTGTTTTTTAATTTACCTATTTATGATCCTAAGTTCTAACTATTGATTTGTCATCAACTCATCGCTAAAGTGATTTTTCAATGAAAAACAAAAGCCACCCTGAAAATTATTTTGATTATTACACTGATTTAAAACAAAAGGTCCAACACCACGATTATTTGTATTATGTTTTAGATAAGCCAGAAATCACTGATTTTGAATATGATCAACTTTATAAAGAGCTTCAGGATTTGGAACTACAGCATCCCGAATTGAATTCTTCGGACTCCCCAACAAAACGCGTTGCGGGAGCTCCTCTTGAGGCTTTTACAAAAGTGGCTCACAATCTTCCAATGCTTTCTCTGGCGAATACGTACTCAACAGAAGAAATTTTGGAGTTTGACGAGCGGGTAAAAAAATTTTCTGGGCTAGGATCTGGACAAGAAAATGATATTGAATATTTTTGTGAACCTAAACTCGATGGACTGGCCCTAGAAATTGTCTATAAAAATGGACTTTACACCCAAGCCATTACTCGAGGGGATGGGCTCATTGGCGAAGATGTTACTGAAAACATTCGAACGATTCGGGGTGTTCCCTTAAAACTTAAGGATCCTCATCCTCCCACTTTACTTGAAGTCCGTGGTGAGGTTTTGATTTTTAAAGAAGATTTTGCTCAGCTCAATCTTCAACAGCAAGAGAATGGTCAACTGACTTTTGCCAACCCCAGAAATGCGGCCAGCGGAACCGTTCGTCAACTTGATGCCCGCATTACGGCCCAACGGCCTTTGCGTTTTTTAGCCTATTCTTTGGGAAAAGTTGAGGGCCTAGAAATGGACACTCAAGAAGAATTAGAACATTATTTTTCAAAAGCAGGGATTCCAACCTTATTTTCTTATAATGCAAAATTATTATCTAAGTGCAAAAATGCATCAGAGGCTGCAGAATATTATCATTTTATTGAGTCACAACGGCCGAAGCTTCCCTTTGATATTGATGGCATTGTCATCAAGGTCAATTCTTTAAAATTGCAAGAGTCTTTGGGTTTTGTAGCGAGAAGCCCTCGGTGGGCTACGGCTGCAAAATTTAAACCTCAACAGGCCGAAACAGTGATTGAGGATATTGTCGTTCAGGTGGGACGAACTGGTGCGCTTACCCCTGTGGCAATTATGAAACCTATAAAAGTGGGTGGGGTGACAATCACCAATGCCACTCTTCACAATCAAGATGAAATTACAAAAAAAGATATTCGTATTGGAGATACCGTTCTTGTCCAAAGAGCCGGCGATGTGATTCCTGAAGTGGTCAGTGTTTTAACCTCTAAACGCCCCTTAGAAACAATACCTTTTTTTATTCCACAGCATTGCCCTAGTTGTAATCACTTGGCTCAAAAAATGGAAAATGAGGTTATTCTAAGATGCCTTAATCCATTGTGTCCTTCCATTCTTAAAGAGTCTTTAAAGCATTTCATATCTCGACGAGCTTTAAATATGGACGGCCTTGGCGATCGTCTGATTGAGGCTCTTGTAGATGCGGGCCAAGTAAAAGCTTTTTCAGATCTTTTTTTATTAGATCGAGAAAAACTTTTATCCCTAGAGCGCCAAGGGGAAAAGTCTGTGGAAAACATCCTATCCAGCGTGGAAAAAAGCAAAAACCCAACATTGGCCCGTTTTATCTATGCTTTGGGTATTCGTTTTGTTGGAGAACAAACGGCGAAACTGTTGGCTCAACACTTTCAAAGCATGGATAATTTTTTGAACTCTACAGAAGTTGAACTTTTAACGATTCCTGAAATTGGTCCAAAAGTCGCCAAGTCCATATTAACATGGTTACAAAATCCAACGATAAAAACAGAAGTTCAAAAAATTCTTTCTCTCGGAGTGCAGCTTAAATCCGCAGGCCCTCTTCATTCGGGACCATTAAACAATAAATCTTTTCTTATTACTGGAACTCTTCCTGTCCGACGAGACGAGGCCAAGGATTTTATCGAAGCCAATGGCGGTCGGATGTTATCCGCTGTAAGTTCAAAATTGAATTATCTTATTGTAGGTGATGATCCCGGATCGAAGGCCGAAAAAGCGCAAAACCTAGGAGTCACCTTACTGACCTGGGATCAATTAAAAGGGCTTATAAAAAATTAATTTTCTAATCTAATTTAAAGGTGATCGATAATAATATCGCGAGCCATAACTGTTTTTCGGCCTTCAGCTTTTGCGCTTTCAATCCCTTTTTTACAAAGTTGTTCAACAGCTTTACTTAAAATATCAATCGTTTCTGAAGATGTGTTCATACTTGCATTTTCTTTGATGTATTTTTTTACTTTGCTGGTAACTACTAATGATTCTGCCATGTTATCCCCTTTGTAAACGGTTTGATCTAAGTTAGATCAATAGATTCTATACTTATTTGATTTTATAGATCAATAGGACTTCTCTATTTTTTTAACGCTTCGAATTACTACCACTCGGCCAAGAACTTCATTGGGGGTGATCT
>DAIRER010000129.1:0-5776 GCA_036795495.1 Pseudobdellovibrionaceae bacterium
GCTTTAAAAAATGCTTCAAAAGAGATAGAGCCCGATTTTAAAACTCAACAAAATGCTTCACTTGACGTTGCTCAATTTAATATCCATGTCCTCAATGAAATTTTGACATCTAATGAAATTGCAAAAGATCATTTGTCTTTTGCACTATTTGCAGAAGATTTTCAAAAAACAAACAAATGTAAAGAACTCTTTTACAAAGAAGATTTGCACAACAAGGAGTCTCCAATTACATTTTCTTGTTTCCCAAAAGATAACCAGTATTACTCTTATGGCTCAAATACCCCCATTGATGAATGGATGACTCAAATTGACAGTAATATAAATAAACATCTCCCCAAGTTAAAAAATATCAAATCTAAAAATCTAAACACGATTGAAAGTTTATATTTAATGGATCAAGTTATTAGGGATTTAAATGAAAACCTGCCCTACTACCTTTCCGGTGTCTTTTGGGTAGATCCTATTACTGAAGGAAATATCATAAACCCATTTGATCAAAATATTAAAATCTCCAAAGAAAAATTAATTTCTGCATTAAAACGTGAGCAAAATTACATTCATAACCTTCATCAAAATAACACTGTACGATTCAATAATGCAGTAAAATCATTCAATGATTTAAAAGCTTTCTCAAATAAAAAATCTTCAGCAAAAGGATATTTTGCCTTTGAGCGCGCCACTCTTAATAAAATTGTTGATGAGTCGATTGATCTTTTACAAACCTATCCTCTTGAAAGTCTTTTCGCCACAATCGCCTCAAAAAATGCAAATTTTTTATGTGACTTAGGAAGTCTAATAACCGATCAAAAAAAATCGATTGCTCTTAGAAATTCATTGATGACAACCTTTGGTTTTGGCTTGACCCTAGCCAGTATTCATCCCATGGTTCGAAGTGCAAAGGTTCTTATCAGCACCAAAGGTCTTGTCGTTGGAACTAAAGAGATGGCACTTAGAAAAGTTTCAGATTTTAAAAATCTAAAAAACCTAGATATAAAAGCAGCTATTAAATCCTCACCCTCTCTTCTTAAAAAACCAAAAACTTATGAAGGAAGCCTTGGTCCAGGCTTAACTATAGGAAGCTATTCTATGAACAATGAAGAATTGAATCAAAGACATATCAGTAATATAGAAGGATCTAGAACTAGCCCCTTTTACAATCAAGGGGGACAATCCTTCAAATTATTTGATTCTATGTCATCCCAAGAGACATTAAAAAATGAAATGATCACTTCATTAGCCACAACTCCCAGTAAATTAGCAAGTCTTGGATACGGGACTTCAGAAATTTTAAATATGGTGAACTCCCCTGATATAGGAGGCCTTGTTAACTTTAAAAACTCAAATCACTTTTCAAAAGAATTCTGCTCAAAACACAAAAGCACTACAGTCTCTTATATGTGTTCAAAAAAATACTTTCTAGACAAATAGTTGACTGCACTTGCGCTTCTGCTTATTTTGTAAAGCATGACATACAAACATATTAAAATATTTTTCTATTCTATTACTTTTTTATTTTTTCTAACCGCCTGTTCAACCTTAAGCGAACAAGGTGAGTCTGCTCTGAAAGAGGGTGACGTTGACAAGGCTTTGTATCTTTACCAACGATCTGCTCAAGAAGAAAAATCTGTGGATGGACTGTCTGGTCTAAAAAAAGCTCAGCAATCTTGGATTGAAAAAAAACTAATTGATGTTCGATTATTACGATTAGGAAACAATCTAACGGCATCAGAAGCACTTCTCTTACAACTTTTGAAGAACGAGGAAGAATGGAATATTTTTGCAAAAGGGGCCGCTTTTTCAACTCAGAGTGAAGAGGTTTTGTTTTTTGCTCAAAGGATTCATAGGCGTATTGAGAATTTTTTAGCAAATGACAACCCTATTGCTGCACAGTCAGAGTTAATGAAAAATAGTTTTATTTTAGAAAAAGCACTGGGTGCAAATATTTCAAATCTTAAAAATCAAATTTATAAAAAGGGTCATATCTATTGCAAGAGCGCAGAAAACAGTCTGAAAAAAAATGAATATTTTAGTTTTATCTGGCTGAAGAAGACTTGTCAAACTTGGAAAATTAATTTGAAAACTGCGAATTTACAAAGTTCCGTACAGCTCATTAAGGATATTTCTCCTGTGATTGATGTGTCGGGTCTTAATAAGTCTATTCATGAAGATCTCATTCAAAACTTTAGACAGGCCTTTCGAAAATCTCATTGGTTTGATGAAAATGGTTCAGCCATCTTGCCTATTTTTTTCACGGGTAAATTTGAAGCCTCACAAAGTGAGACTCCTGTTAATCGCCTTGCTAAATATTCCGTTCTTGTGCCTTACGAGGAAAAATCTATTCGCAAAAAACAACCGCAATCTGACACGACTGGATTGGTTTCCGCATTGGTTTTTTTGTTTGGCAGTTCTTCTGGTGAACGCACATTTGATAATCAAGACGGTACTGAAACGGTTTATGTCACAAAATATCGATCTGAACCTCGTGTTAAAGAGTATCCAGCCATCGCACTTCGAGCCAATAAAGAGCTCGTGGGGGAAATCAAGGCTCATATTCAGAATCAAGAATTTAAAACTGAAGTTCGAGGAGATTATCAATTTAATGAAGATCGTCATGAAATGAATTTTCCTGATATCGGATTAGTACCTTCGAACCCTCAATTTATAAGTGATATTGACTGGATTCGATCCATGAGCCCTCATTGGATGAATAAAATCACCAGTGAGCTGAAAGACCTGTGGATCCAACGTTTTTGTGCCCCTTTCGAGGTTAATGCTCAATCATTAAGTGAGCGCGAACAGGCTCATCGTTGTGCCTTTCAATTAGATACAGGTGCTCCTGAAAGTCTAAGGCAGTTTTATTTTAAGAATTTTTCAATAGCCTTCGAAGATTGGAAGGCTTTAGTTGAAGCCCGTTAATGGGTGGCTTAAGCCAGCGCGTATTTAGACTGATTTGAGATCGCGATTCATAGAATTTTGTGATTCATTTAGAGGTGCTTCATTTTGGTATTTTAAAAGTGTTTTATTTTGAAACAAAACACCCACTTTAGAAAAAAAATTAAAGTTTTAACGTTTTTTTGTCGATAGGACTTAGGTCAGTCAATTAATGGGATTTATATTTGATGTAATTAAACCCTAAAGGAGGCACGTTTGAAGTTTTTAAAATTGATTTACAGTTCATATCAGCTTAGCTTAATTCTGGTCTTAGGCTTGCTTTTAAATGCTTGTACCTTTGAAGCGACATTAAATAAAAACTCAGCTGCAGCTGATGATTCCGCATCAACAGATAAAATAGCCCCAGATATTTCTAATGTCATCTTAGATGGTGGAATAAGTTCAATAGATACTTCGATATCCCCAAGCTTTAGCTGGAGCGACGCAATAGATGGCGAGTCTGGAATCAGCTATTATGAAGTAGCCCTAGGGACAACTTTGGGTGGAGTTGAAACACAAAACTGGGTGAATATTGGACTTGTCACGAATTACCAATTTACAGGACTTAGTTTAACACCAGGACAAACTTATTACTTCAGTTTTCGTGCGGTAGATAAAGCTGGAAATACGAGTGCTCCAATGCAAGACAATGGTTTTCAAGTCCTAACTTGTAATCCAGCTATAACAAATGCTTTTGGCGCAGGTAACGGAACCCTGGGTGATCCTTACAGGATCTGCAACCTGAATCAGTGGAATTATTTTGCGGAAACGACATCCAGTTGGGATAAATATATTAAACTAGAAAGCGACTTAGACTTTACAGGAATTAATTTTGCGAATTTTAAAACGATTGGCACCACAGGAACTCCGTTTTCTGGCTTTTTTGATGGAAATAATCTTACAATTAAAAATATCAATATTAATGCAGGAGCCACTGGATCTGCGGCCTTATTTATGGAAACCATTGGCTCTGTGACAATACAAAACTTAAATTTAAAAAACTTCAATATGACGACTACCAGTGGCGCTTTTGCTGGTCTTATTCTAAACCACGACAAAACAAGCTCTAATGGTGGAACTTTAACTATTTCTAATATCACTGCAGAAGATTTAATTTATAGTAATGGCAGTGGTCTAGTAGATTTGAGTGGAGCACCTGTGGATATTTCAAATATTGAATTATCCCATATTGAATTAGGTAGTGGAAGTGGAACATATAGCTCGGGTGGAATTATTGGTGAGATTAAAATAACGGGGGGGGGCAGCTTCCGAAATATTACAATTAACGATTTAACAGCAGGTTTTTCTATGAACCGATGGGGTGGAATTTTGGGAAGCTCTGAAGTTAGCACAGGTACCCAACCCATGGTTTTTGAAAATATTCAAATCACGAATCTAGATTTTAATACTGGAGGTGGTGGCGCAGCAGCTGGAGGACTAGCCACTTCATTAAATAACTCAAGTGTTTCTATCACAGATGTCCATATTGAAGCTAACTCTGGCATTAAGGGAAGCGTCAACACTGGAGGCCTCGTAGGAGTAATATATACAGCGGCTACAATTTCTATTAATAACTCAAGCTTTAGTGGGTATGTTTATGGCCATGCTGGAATTATAGGCGCAATTCCTAGTAACTCACTTCTTACCATGTCCCAAGTTTATGCCAAAGGAAATGTTGAAAAACATACTGGAATTATGGGAGGTCTCATTGGTCAACTCGCTTCAGCCAGCGGTTCAATCATTTCTAATAGCTATTCTCATATGAATTTAAATTACACCAGTTCAACAATTTCAGGACACCAAGGGGGACTTATTGGATGGCTGCAATCTAGTAAGTCTATTATCATTCAAAATAGTTATAGCACCGGGACACTAACTAGTGCTCATACTTCAACTTATAGAGGATGCATAATGGGTAGAAACCAAGGTACACTTGGTTTGGCCTATGTTTTTTTTGATTCTGATCGTTGTACAAACAATGCTGTGAATTCTGCTGCAGCATTCGGTGCAAATGGTTTGTCCACAGGCAGTCTTCAAACAGCAACTCCATTTACAAACTGGAGCACATTAATTTGGTCGTTTCTTTCGGGCCAAGATCCTAAATTAGTTTGGGAGCCCTAACAAAGTGGTGTTCGATACGGCCTGCTTTAATAAAAGGCACTTCGTAGAACACTGGCGCATGTTTTCTAAAAGATCCAAGGCCCGGGAGCTTTCATGGGATTTTACAAAGGCATAAGCCAGCGCGTATTTATAGTCATCCTCTTCCAGAAGCTTCATTTGTTTCATACTTTCTGAAAGTTGAGCTATCCACGAATAGTTTTCTTGATCAATGGCCAACGCCATTTTAGCTTTTAGGGCCTCTGTGGGATTCACAATAAATCCTCCAAAATAATCAGACCATCGGTGTTTATAAATTTGCCTGTAAAATTCCGCCGTTTGATAATAATATTTTGAGTTCAAAACGCCTAATTGTGCAAAAGCTTCAGCCGATTGTAAAACCATTTGGTTTTCAAAGGCCGACTGAATCCAGTTTAATAAAACTTCTTCAGAATTTGGAAATTTTTGGCGAAGAATTTCTTGCAGTCGAAAAAGAGCTGTTTTTTCTAACCCTTCCATCAATTTTAAATTTTCATTGGGTAAATAATTTTCACTGCTCACTATTCTTACTAAAAAATTCTCAGCTTCGTTTTGTAGACCCATGGTTAAAAGTAATTTAACCTTTTCTTGCACAACAAAATAATTATTTTCAGATTTTAAACTCTCATAAGCCCCGTCCCAGTCATGAACTTGATAGAAACACCGAGACCTTGTTATTTGTAACTCAGGCTCATTTTGCAATTCAGGC
>DAIRER010000579.1:0-1162 GCA_036795495.1 Pseudobdellovibrionaceae bacterium
CACCTCAGGATTGGCGAGTGCCAGGTTTACCTAGTTTTACGATCGACTGTGGCGACGATGATTTTTTGATTCAAAACAATATGGATCTAGTAAAACTGATGAAAGAGAAAAAAATCCCTGTAGAGTTTAGGGTGCGAGATGGTGGTCATACATGGAGCTATTGGAGAGAAAGTTTAGCTTTGGCTTTGGGAGCTGTGGGGAAGAAGTTTAGGGATTAGGGTATTCTTTAGTATCACAAATGTCAGCTTAAATCTGACTATTGTGATATGAAATGTTATTATTGAGTGTTGGCTTATAAAGGCAAAAGTTGCAAACTTGCACCAGCATAAGTTGTTATTGTTTATTAAGAACAACAACCTATTCATTCAACATTTCTACAATCATTTTTCCGAATTCTGTTATTTTGTGATTCTTTGAATTGATTTTAAATTCACTTTTATCTGAAATTCTATTCGACTCTTCTTTTACTTCATAATTTACATCTAAAAGGCCTAATGAGACCAAATGGTACAAATAACCTTTATACATAAAGTGCTGCTTTTCTTGTTCTTTGCTTGCACCAACGAACAAGCGTTCTGATTCAAGTATATTTCTATTTTTCTGAAGGAAAATTGAACTTTCGTTTGAAGTACGGATGCTGTGATATTTCAAAATAATCATTTCAATATCGTTTATTTCCTTTAAAATTCTCGTTATAAGTCTTAATTCGATTAATTCTTGTTTATTAGATGTAAGTCCTGATTGTACAATTTTAGCAAAGTGATTTTTTCTCTCCTTACCAATAGTTTTTATTGTTGAATCAATTACATCTTGAAGTAAACCATTAAAATTTTCATCTAAGATTTGGCTTTTCAAAAGTTCTTGCTCCTGACTTGTGAGTTTCTCATTTAGAATCTTTATAAATTCAACCATCCTGTCAATTCTTTGATTTGGAATAACTGATGATAAAAGTTCAACTAGAGCTCCACCAATTATAGGAATTTCACCGAAAGTGGCATTGATTGTTTTAACTAATTTGTCTGTTTTATTTTCATTTAGATTTTTAATTTCCATATATTAAAGTTAGATTATTTATAAATTATATATTATGAGAATTGTTTAAAGATTTTTGCTACAAAAATCCATTGGCTAAACTATTAGTTTTATGTAGAACTTAAACTGC
>DAIRER010000130.1:0-5751 GCA_036795495.1 Pseudobdellovibrionaceae bacterium
TCATGTCAAATAGATCTTTTAATACAAACAAAAAACACCCTTTACGTGTGCGAATTAAAAGCTCGTAGAGAAATTGATATTTCAGTGATTGAAGAAGTGAAGAAGAAAATAAAAATTCTAAAAAGGCCTGCGACATTATCCGTTCGGTCAGTTCTAATATATGCTGGTAATTTAAACCAAGAGATTGTAGAGGAAGATTATTTTGATGAAATAGTTAATTTTGAACGATTGCTTGATTGAATAACGATTTGTATTTACGAGAGGGCACTCTAACAAATGCGAGGCAGTTGCTCCCCACTTAAAACAGGAGCTATGCGGCGAGTGCCAAGAGTGTTTTTAATTAAGACGGGGGCCACTCCATCCTCTAGGACTTGTCCGATCTGGCAGGCTTGTGCTGTTTGAATATGAGATTTAAGAATTTCAAGGGCAAGCTTTGCTTCTTTTTCTGCAACGAAGATCACAAAGGCGCCTTCATTGGCCACATAAAAAGGATCTAATCCCAACATTTCACAGGCACCCTGCACTTCGGGTTGGATGGGGATTGCGGATTCGTGAATTTCAAAAGAGAGATTTGCAGAGCTTGCAATTTCATTTAATGTGGTGATCAGTCCTCCGCGGGTGCAGTCTCTGAGACAATGTAAATTTAAGCCCGCCTTGAGTAAATCTAAAACAGGAGCTGCAACGGGTGCTGAGTCACTTTGGATTGTTGTCTCAAATTCTAAACTCTCACGACTCGACATCACGGCCATACCATGGCGGCCCACATCTCCACTGAGTAAAATAATATCTCCCGCGCGTACGCTGTGTGGATGGATATGAAGATCGTGATGAAGAACGCCCACGCCGGCCGTATTGATGTAAATTCCATCGCCATGTCCACGTTCGACCACTTTGGTATCTCCGGTAACAATTTTCACTTTGGCAGATTCTGCGGCACGGGCCATAGAAGAAACAATTTTCCAAAGGGTTTCCATCGGAAGTCCCTCTTCAATAATAAAGCTAGCGGTCAACCAAAGGGGTTCGGCTCCACTCATGGCTAAATCATTTACGGTTCCATGAATGGATAAAGAGCCGATATCTCCACCTGGAAAAAAAAGAGGTCGTACAACAAAGGAGTCTGTGGTGAACGCAATTTTATTTTGAGGGATTTTTAAAACAGCACTGTCATGGGCATCTGGGGATGAGCCAAAAGCCTTGTGAAACATTTCACGGATCAGCTGGTGCATCAGTCGCCCCCCTCCCCCATGTGCGAGAGTGATAGTGGGATATTTTTGTAGTGGCAAGGGGCATGTGGCGTTCATGAGTGGGACCTGTAATGAAAATAGGCCGCACATGCGCCTTCATTCGAAACCATGGTGGCTCCGAGTGGATTTTCAGGGGTGCAGAGTTTTCCAAAAGAAGGACACTGATGGGGTTTGATTTGACCTTGCAAAACTTCTCCAATGTGGCAAAGGGAATTTTCTTTTATCGGGTTTGCGACAGGGCCGAATTTATTTTCAGCATCATACTTTTCATAGAGTGAGTTCAAGCGAAAACCACTTTGTGGAATTTCGCCAAGCCCCCGCCAGGTGCGTGGGATGACTTGAAACACTTGGCGGATTTTATTTTGTGCCGGCAAATTTCCCTGGGATTTTACACAGCGTTCGTATTGGTTTTCGACGTTATGTCGACCCTCTTCAAGCTGTTGAATGAGCATGTACACTCCCTGCAAAATATCCAAGGGCTCAAATCCTGTGACAACAATCGGAACTTTGTATTTTTCCGAAATGGGCAAGTACTCGTTCGTGCCCATAATCGTACAAACGTGTCCCGCCGCTAAGAACCCCTGAATGGAATTTGAAGGTGATCCAAGCAAGGCTTCCAACGCGGGTGGAACTAAAACATGAGATACCAAAAGAGAGAAATTTTTAAGTTTTTCTTTGTAGGCTTGATCAACGGCCATGGCGTTGGCTGGGGCGGTGGTTTCAAAACCCACGGCAAAAAATACGACTTCTCGGTTTGGATTTTTTCTTGCAATGTCCACGGCATCTAGGGGTGAATAAACGACACGAACATCGGCGCCCTTGGCTTTTGCCGCATACAGGTCTTCGTCTGTTCCAGGGACTCGCAGCATGTCACCAAAGGAACAAAAAATCACCTTCGGATTATTTTTTGCGATGGAAATGGCTTTATCAATGTATTCAATCGGGGTCACGCAGACGGGGCACCCTGGGCCATGAAGAAGTTCAATTTGTGGAGGAAGAAGTTCATCGATTCCATATTTTACAATAGAATGAGTTTGCCCCCCGCAGACTTCCATAATTTTCCAGGGTTGAGTTGTAATTTTAGAAAGAGCATGAGCATAGGCTTGAACGGAATCTTTTTCTCGATACTCATCTTGGTATTTCATTTTTTTCTTCATCCTCTTGTTGAAAATGTGCTTTTAAATCCCCTAGGGTTTTAAAAACTTCTTCAGCTTTTTCTGGATCGACAAGACTGATCGCAAAGCCGACATGTATAAGAACATAATCTCCAACTTTTGCTTCGGGAACATAAGCTAAGTTAATCTCTTTTGTAATTCCCCCAAAACTCACTTTGGCTGTTGAAAATTCATTTTCATTTTTGGGTGAGAAGATTTCAAGAACTTGAGCTGGAACAGAAAGGCACATTAGAGGCTCCCTTTTTGAAGAAACGAAAACCAATCCGAAAGCCCAACTCCTGTTTTAGCGCTGAGCTGAAGAATGGGGGCATGGGAATTCACTTTACGAATATGTTGCAGACATTTGTCTAAATTCCAATCTAAATAAGGTACTAAATCCATTTTCGTAATGATGATGAGCGAAGCTTCGTGAAAGAGCAGTGGGTATTTAGAGGGCTTATCTTCTCCCTCGGTTGTAGAGAGAAGAGCTATTTTTTCATTTTCGCCTAAATCAAAAGCGGCGGGGCAGACCAGATTACCTACATTTTCAATAATTAAAAGTTGAGTTTGCGGATCAATAAATTTTTGAATTTCGTGATGAATCATCGAGGCATCAAGGTGACACGAGCTTAAGGTGTTAAGCTGTTTAACTCGAGCTCCCTTGGCTGTCAGGCGTTGGGCATCGTAGTCTTTTTCTTGATCACCCGCAAGAATGCTCATGGCAATTTTATCTTTTAAGGCCTCAGCTGTTTTTTCAAGTAGATAGGTTTTTCCTGAACCCGGGGAGCTGATCAGATTTAAAACGCGAACATTATTTTTTTGAAACCATTTTCGATTTTCTTGAGCCAAGAGATCATTTTTTTCAAGCACGGCTTGTTCTAACGAAATATGTCGTGAGGTTTGCGGCGGCATTAAGGTTTGCGGCTCCAGTCTGATCATCGGCAAGGATAATGACAAAGAAGTGGGGGGCGTTGTCCCTCGTGCTAATTTATTGGCAATTTCACAACCGCAATCTCTACACATCTCACGCCTTTCTGTATTCTTGTCTTGGCTTTATATCGCATTCATAATTGAATTAAAAGAAATCATCAAGCGTCAAAATGAATTTAGTTTTTAAAAATCTCTTTAATTGCGTCCATCCCAGGGATTGTCGGTGCAGTAGATTTCTTTTGTCTGGTGCAATTGTTTAATTCCAGCACCCTCCGTTGATAGTGAGCCTATAGACTCCCATATAAATACAATTTTCGGAGTAAAAGTGGGAGTCTATAGGCTCACTATCAACGGAGGGTAGTCACCAGTTCCATTATGGGAAGTAGTTATTGGAATGAACAGTGTTCGCATCATCATGCACTTTTAAAGGCGGTATTGATTCATTCGCAATTTGAAACAATTCATCCATGCCAACACTTTATGTCGCCGCAAACGAGTTGGTCTAGGCGACGACTGCTTTTCCGCACACAGAGCTTGTTAATCTCTATGTGCGGAAAACGATTAAAAAGATACTTGTTTCCGCACACAGAGTGTGTCAAACTCTATGTGCGGAAGTGAGGTGTTATGATTGTTGGAAGAGAGCAAGAACTTAGAGAGTTAAACGATAATTATAAGAGTAACAATTCTGGCTTAATTGTAATTTATGGCCGTCGTAGGATTGGCAAAAGCTCTCTCATCGGGTATTATGTAGAGAAAAAGCCATTTTTATCGTTTGAGGCCCTTGAGGGAATATCTACATTAAAACAAATTGAACATTTTATTGCCCAAATGAGTGCGCAGATAGAAGATGAATTTTTATTGCAAATGAAATTTACCACTTGGGATCAGGTCTTTAGATACATAACTGAAAAATTAAAACACGGAAAAAAAAAGCACGTTTTGTTTTTTGATGAATTTCAATGGATGGCATCAAATCAATCCAGTCTAGTGTCTTTGATAAAATTTTTTTGGGATACAGAATGGAAAAAACTTAATGTTCAACTTATTCTTTGTGGTTCAATTGCAAGCTTTATGGTTGATAAAGTAATCAAGTCAAAAGCGCTTTATGGCCGCGTTGATCTGGAGCTATTAATTACAGAACTAAAGCCTGTTGAACTTTTAAAATTCTTTGATAAAAATAGATCACTCCATGAGGTACTGAAATATATTTTAATCATGGGGGGCGTTCCAAAATATTTTGAGTTGATTAATAAAAATGAATCTTTTGAAAAAAATATTCAAAAATTAGCATTCAGTAGCTCGGGATACCTATTTAATGATTATGAAAAAATATTTTATGCTCAATTTAAAGAGCCGAGTACTTATGAAAAAATTGTTCATTTTTTACTAAAAAAGCCACAGTCTTTGGAAGAAATTTCTGGTCATTTAAAAATGAAATCCAGTGGAGGAGTAAAGAGGTATTTAAAAAACCTGGAAATTGCTAGATTTATTCGTTCCTATAAGCCGATACAAAAAAATAAAACCAATATTATTAAATATAAAATGCTTGATGAATATTTGATTTTTTTTCATAAATATATTTTGCCTCATAAAAAGCAAATTCAAAACAATTCACCCAATAATATCTTTGCAAGTAAGATAAAAACGGACTGGACTCCATGGTTAGGAATTGCCTTTGAAAATTTTTGTCTAAAATATAATGTAGTAATTTGTGATGCTTTAGGAATAAAAGATATAGTCAATGAAGTCGGCCCTTATTTCGAGAGGAATGATACAGGGGGATTTCAAATCGATTTATTGATTAAACGAACGGATGATACGTGGATGATATGTGGGTGTAAATATTATGAGGGCACCGTTGGTGTTGAAGTTATTAATGAATTTGAAAACAAATTAAAAAGGATAGAAGTTCCAAGGGGTGTTTCCGTTGAAAAGGTCCTCATTTCAGTTAATGGCGCCAATTCATCAGTGGAAAAATTGAATTATTTTAATCGTATCCTTAAAATCAAAGATTTTTTTAAAGATTATTAGGAATTATGCGATGGTAGGGTTATAGACAGAACAATCGACAATTCGAAACTCTTTGCCAGTTAGAATGACAACATCGGAGGCTAGACAGTGGGGACAAGATAGGTCCCAGATTTCCTCTAAAATAGAATTCTTTAGGCATTTCTGACAATGAATCTTTAATGGAATTTTTTCGATCGTTAATTCAGCCCCCTCAAGGAGAGAGCCTTTGACCACTTCAGAAAAACAAAACTCTATAGCTTCTGCATTGACGCCACTGAATGCGCCAATGGATAAACGGAGGCTTTGAACTTTTGTGAAGTTTTCTTTTTTTGATAAATCTTCTATTTGATCAATGAGGGAAACAACAAGTGAAACTTCATGCATATTGAGTTTTAATCCAAGAGGATAAAATC
>DAIRER010000131.1:0-5749 GCA_036795495.1 Pseudobdellovibrionaceae bacterium
AAAAACAAAAGATCCATTTTTTTCTTTTCCCAAAAAAGACCCGTAAAAAACAAAACCCCTTGAACGAGTATTTTCTGTCCTAATGCCAAAACAGATTGAATAAAACTTTTGGAAGATGTTTCAGAATGTGTGTAGTAGGTTTCATAGGCTTTACTAATATCCTCAGTATGAGGATGAGGATCGGGCCATAGTATTCCACAATTTATATTGGTGCATTTTTTATAGGTCCATGTCCCTGGAACATTAAAAAGTGTGTCATGCAAATTCTGGTAAAGAATGGACCCTGGAGCTTTACATTCTGGACAAAGAGGAACAGAAATAGTCCGCATCGAACTCATTCGGGCCCCTGATACTTCAGAGAAACAAAAGGGCTCCATACGAGCCTTAAGTTTTTTTGCACAAGAGCTTTGCAAAGAATCTCATCACTATGAAACGGATTGGTTTTTGTATCTAAATTAATTAATTCTTTTTTTAGAGCAAAAAAGAACAAACGCGAGTTCAAGGAAACCTCATGAACACAGCGATAACGATATAGATCATGAAGATTCAGTTTTTTAAAATAGTCTCTTTTTGCATCCGTTAGAATTGGATTTTTTATATTATCCACGGCGGTGTTAAAAAAAGTATTTTTCGTAGTTTTTAAAAGGCCCCCAACTAAACCTATTTTCGGTTGGGTCACTAAGCGCACGGCCTCGGTCAACCACTCAGAATCTTGAACCTCACAGCTCGAGGGTATCACTCCCAAAATGTGTCCCTGGGCTTCAAGCACACCCTGCTGAAGAGCTTCGGCTAAGTTTGTGACTTGATGCTTTTCTAAAATACGTATCGGACTTGTTTTCTCAAATTTTGGAAGTTCAGAAGTTGAAATCCCTTTAAATGGAAGAATCAAAATCTCTAAATTGTAGTAGTTAGTTTCAAAAAGAATATCGTGAACTATTTTTTTTGAAAACGATATCTCTCGATTAAATTCAATGGGAATCAATAGTGAAACTTTAGGTGTGGGGTTCGGAAGATTGTATATGACTCGATGCCAGTAACCATACCCTCTTCCGGCATGAGCGGGAATATTATTTGACTCTAAATAGTCTTGAATCGCTCGTCGAGCCGCCGTATGAGCATAGGGCTTAGACTCGGGATCCATCGACACTGAGTTCTGCACCATCCGCCAGTGATATAGAATTTTTGGGACATGAACTATTTGATTTTTATTTAATGAGGATGTAACTCGAAGAACAAGATCATAATCTTGACTGCCCTCGTAGCCTTTTCGACAACCACCGACGGATTTAACATGGTCCGTTTTCATCACTGAAAAGTGACAGATATAATTGGCACCTAAAATGAGTTCCGTATCCCAGTCGGGTTTAAAGTTTGGAGCTTGACGAAATCCAACATCATCCAAAATATCTTCGTCACTGTATAAAAATATTGCTTCAGGATTTTTTTCAATCGCATCAACCACGTAACTTAATGCTGTGGGGTGAATCTCATCATCGTGGTCAAGAAAAGCACAGTACTCTCCCGTAGCAATGGACAGTGCTGAATTTGTGGCAACACTAATATGACCATTTTCTGTGCGAAAAAAAACCTTAATACGAGAATCTTTTTGTTGGTATTCAACCAAAGTTTTACGAACATGAGGAAGGCTTGAGTTATCATCCGATAAACAAAGTTCCCAATTCGTATAGGTTTGAGCCAGAACAGAGTCCAACATTTTTCTAAGATAATGATCATCAATGTTGTAAACCGGCACAAGAATTGAAACTTTAATTTGGTTTTTTAATTGGGGACAATTTTGAAACAAGTCCTTTTCATAACGCTCTAGCCAGCCCTTAGGATATCGCTTAAGTGGCTCGTTACGAAATAGAAAATATAATTTTCGAGTGACTGTAAAAAAGCCATCGTTCTTAAGCATTTTACGCATTTTTAAAATACGCGTACGCGTGGGCCACCAAAAAGAACGATAGATAGAAATAAGGCTAAAATTCGATAATTCCACTGTTAAAACCTTATACATAGACTGAAATTAAATTGCACTGGTTCCAGTTGATAAGGGGCGTTATGGCAAGTCTAGAATCTTGAAAGAAAATGAGCTTACGCAGAGCGTTTTCTTGTTAAAATTAAAATGATAATAAAGAGTATCAGTTCTTGAATGGTCCATTGTGAGAGATATTTGAGACCTATCTGAATTCGTTGAAAATATGATGTGTTTTTTTCAAAAATGCGGAGTTGATCCTGCAGTTCTTTATGAAAGTTCTGTGATGTGTGTAAGGTGTCCGCGGGAAAGCTGTTTAAAAAGTGTTGCGAAAGAGTTTCGCATCTTGAGAGATGATTCTTCGCTTTTTGAATATAAAAATTCAAACCCCAGTTCTGACTTTTCTTTTTAACTCCGACCACGTTAAAACGATGACTTCTATACCCCTGCAGAACTTCTGACAGTGAATCCACCGTTCCAAGCCGCCACGCCTGAAGTGCCAACCAAACATCCTGGTAATATAAATTCTGTTCGGGAATAGGGCATGCAAGATCAACAAGCTCTGCTTTCAGTAAACAAGAGGCGCCAGCCACTTTATTATGAAAAATCAATCCGATGGGTTTTACAGACTGAACTCTCCGGTTTTCAAGCTTCCAAACCGATGGAGCTATCAAGTGATTATTTTCATCAATCACTTCTGAATCGCTATGCACAAGCGCAGTTGATTGATTTTTTTCTAAATACTCTACCAATCTTTTCAGTTTATGAGATTTCCAATTATCATCCTGATCAGAAAGAGCAATGTACTTTGCTGTTGGGAACTTTTCTCGGGCTAGAATAAGTCCTCGTGAAAAATTGGAACATGCTCCTACATTGTTTTCATAACGATGGATTGAAAATCTTGGATCTGAAATCAAGGCTGAAAGGTCTTTTAACATTTTTTGATAAGTCGCTATGGGTGAAGCATCATCAACAATCAAGCAAGTCCAATTTTGAAATTCCTGCGAGAGTATGGATTGGATTTGTTGGTTTAAAAAGTTTAGATTGGGATTATACGTAGCCAAGACAATGACAACATTAGGTTGAATACTCAATAAATAATTCTTACTTAAGACCACGGATAACTCTACCTTTTTCTATTAAACTGACTTGAGGGGTGACTTGGGGGGTGAGAAATTCTCTGTGAATTAGAGTTTGAACTTTGATATGTAACTTCTGAGACTTAATCATGAAGGATCCTTTTCTCTATTGATTCGAGTTCGCTCTGGATCGAAAAACCATCCCCATTTTGAAAAATACTGAAAAGCAGAAAATAAATGAGCCCTCAAAAGAGCGAAACTTTTTCGTGAACCTCTTTGGTAACCATGAGTAATTTTCCCCAAGGGAAGGTATTGGCAAGAGGCTTTAGAAAATACGCGTCGTGAAAGATCGACATCTTCAAAGTACATAAAAAATCGATCATCAAAGGGGCCCCTCAACTCAGCCGGAAACTTTGGGGACATTTCTTGAATTAACGCCTTAACAACAGTGGATCTCAGCAACATAAAGCATCCTGAAAGATAGGGAGCCTCAAACTTTTGATTATAATCAGCCTCTTTCATCTCATATTGATCATTAAAATGATTTTTTACAAATTGGGGGAAAGGCAATAATCGCACAATAAGATCCATAGGAGTTGGCAACAGCCGCACCAGATACTGAGGACTTCCGTCTTCATAAATTGTTGGGGGAATGCTTAAACCAAGATTTGGATTTTGATCCATGGCTTGAATCAGAGATTCGAGTGTGCCTTCCGTAATCCGAATGTCTGGGTTAAGAACCAGATGGTACCGGCAGTGATTATTGTATTTTTGAATCGCAAGATTATGTGCTCGTCCGTAGCCTAAATTTTTTCCTGAAAAAATAGAATCGATTTTTTCGGAAAATTCTTTTTTTTCTAAAAAATCCTTCGACAGAATTTGAGATTCTGTCGAGTTATCAACAATCACAATTTGCAAACTGAGATCTTTAATTTTTCCAAGATCGGATAAAAGCAAATCCAAATCTTGAATCTTTTGCTGATAAATAACTATTGAAATAACGACATCAAAATTTTTCATGAAACCCTTATGAATTTACGAAAGCTATTCCACTTTTTCTGCAGTTTCAAAAGAAAACCCAGATTGATCTTTGGCCGAGAGCATAGGGGGCCTATTGTCCACCAAGGGCCAGTCAATTTTTAGATCTTTATCATTCCAAAGGATGGCACGTTCAAAGGGGGGCGCGTAGTAATCCGTCGTCTTATACAAAAACTCACAGGTGGGACTTATTACATAAAATCCATGGGCAAAGCCCGGAGGAATCCAAAACATTTTTTTATTTTCAGCACTTAAAACAAGTCCAAACCATTTTCCAAAAGTCGATGAACTTTTTCGAATATCCACAGCCACATCATAGACTGAACCTTCAGTTACTCGGACCAACTTACCTTGTGCATTTTGAATCTGATAATGAAGCCCACGCAGAACGCCTTGACTGGATTTTGAATGATTGTCTTGTACAAAAGAATAATTTGTTTGAGTGAGTTCATTAAAAACTTTTTGATTAAAACTCTCGTAAAAAAAACCGCGATCATCTCCAAAAACTTTGGGTTCAATCACATAGGCATCATTAAGTGGGGTCTTCGTTAATTTCATTAAGTGCACAGCAAACGTTACCGCTCACCGCTCCGTTAAAAGCCGGCTGGGAACGACTACACATCCGGCGCTTCTATTTTTATTTCGACTCTGAACTATATTTACTATTGATGTCAATCAACAGATTATTCTTTGTAAACCAAAAGGCTTTCTTTAGAAATATAAGAGGCCATTGAACCTACATCTGGAGAGGCGAGTTCTTCTGGCGTAATCGCTATAGGTTCGATTTCAACATTAATTTGATTTTTGATTCGATTTAAGATTTTTAATGATAAAAGGTAGTTCATTTCACTAAAATCTGGTGAAATTACAGCAAAATCAATATCACTCCCTTCCTTCGCTTCGTTTCTATAATAGGAGCCAAAAAGTCGAATTTCTACATCATCAAACAGTTCACTGACTTTTTGACCAAAAAGAAGCGCATCCCTTAGGATTTCAGTTTTTGTTCTAACCATGATAAAACTTCCTTAGTTAAATTTAAATACTTCACCACTTTTACTTTAGACAACCCTTTTGACAACGTCACCCGATAGCTTGGATAACGGGCAGAAATATAAAAGGGATTTAACTCAGAAAATTGCTTCTCAATTGAATCTCCATAGTTGAATTCACCATTAAGATCCCTAATTAATCTTACAAGGTCATGCGAATAGGGAGGATCCTTTTTTAAGATTAAAATAATCAGGCCTTTAATTGTTTTTTCAATGGCCTGTTGCGAATGAAACATGGATTGTAAATAAAGACCATTCACTTCTGCCAGTTCGGCCATTTTAAGATCTTCTTTAGCAAGCTCTTCCCATTTTTTTGCAAGTTCGAAATATTTTTCCATCTTAATCGAGAGTAAAAAGAATAATAAGAATCGTCAATCCCCGTTTGCTCTCACCAATGAAACTACTAAATGACCATTCAGAGAAAGATCCTCAAAGCAGCTGCGGCGCGCAAATTGAATGTTGCCTTCGAAGTCAAAAAAAGTGTAGTTTCCAACTCTTCAAACGGACATTAAGCACAGCAAAGGGGGCTTTCAATGAAGGGTATAATTTTAGCTGGTGGTTCTGGCACTCGACTCTATCCTGCCACCAAGGTTGTCTCCAAACAGCTC
>DAIRER010000132.1:0-5742 GCA_036795495.1 Pseudobdellovibrionaceae bacterium
TCCTTTCAAATTGAAAAAATAAATAGAGAAATTCCTCCAGAACTTGAAATATCATTTATGATTTTTTTAACCTACTCAGATCGTCTGTGCAAAAGACGCCAAAAAAACTCAAGTTCTGCCCTCATGCTTGGGCGAAGGGGGGTTCATCTCTCAGAAAAATCCGTAGTAAAAAAGTCTACATTTTTTGTGGCCCTTGATGGTGTGGAGTCCTCACAAGGCTCCGATACAAAAGTCAATCGAGCGAGTGGTGTCTTAGAAGAGTGGGTTTATCAATACTTTAAAAACGAAATACATGAAAAAAAATCTATTCATTTTGACATAGAAAAAGAAAAGTTTTTTTCTCAAAAACAAATTCAGTTCCGAGACCTCCCTCTCCGGGAGGATCCCCCTGAGCCCTGCTCCCTTCAAGACTTAAAAATGCATCTGCCCGAAGCGCTGTTTGAGAATTGGGACTATGTAAGAACAAATAATAAATCTATAGCTCGTTTTTTAGAGCGCTGGAACTACATAGAACAAATCAACCCTCCCTTCGAGTATTTTGATTTTGAGGGCGCCATTTTAGAATCTGTCATACAACAGGCCAGTCTAGGAGAGTCAGACTTTTCTGCTTTACTTCAAAAAGATTGGTCTTACTTTTTTTCTTCGCTACTGACACCGGAACAGAAACAATACTTAGAAAACCTACCAGATCAACTTCAAGTCCCCAGCGGCTCATGGATATCCATTTCTTACCCTCAACGTGGTGAGACGAAACCACCCTCGATTGCCGTTCGCTTACAAGAGATTTTTGGCTGGATAGAAACGCCTAAAATTGGCCCTCTCCAAATCCCACTTTTGATACATCTTTTAGCTCCAAACTATCGACCCGTTCAGGTCACGCAAGACTTAAAAAGCTTTTGGGAAAAGGGCTATCTTGAGGTCAAAAAGGAACTGCGGATAAAATACCCCAAACACTCCTGGCCTGAGGACCCCCTAACGGCCCCCGCGGAAGCTAAGGGCCGTCGCAGACCCCTCTGACTCAGTATTAATCCCATTTTTCTTTAAATTGAATTCCTTCAGCGCTGGGATGATTTGCCACGCCCACCTCGACTTTATTTTGCCGAATGGGATGAGCTAGATATTCAAGATTTGTACTTTTTGATGCATACAGGGTTTTATATAAATATTCATTCGTCAAAACCTTTTTCACATAGTTGCGCGTTTCTAAATAAGGGATATGTTCTATAAATTCGTCGGCATCGATATTGCCAAATTTTAAGAGCCAATTGTGAACACGATGAGGCCCCCCATTATAGGCGGCAGAGGCCAGAATGGTCGAGTCATTAAATTGGTTTAATAGCCTTTGCAAATAACGAGTTCCCAATCGGATATTGACTTCAGGCACTAATAAATCCATTGGGTTATAATTTTTTAATCCTAACATCTCTGAAACTTTTTGTCCTGTAAAGGGCATTATTTGCATAAGCCCTAGCGCTCCGGCTGGTGAAACAGCACTCGATCGATAATTACTTTCAGCTCGCATTATAGACCAAATAAACTCAGTAGTAACATTTGTTTTTTTAGAGTTTTCTTTAACATCAACTTCGAAAGCTTTAGGATAGGCAAACTCCCACAAGTATCGAGCCCCATCGATGCCACCTTGAGTTCTTGGTCGAGCAAATGTAATTTGTGAAAGATAAAACGGACGATAGTATTCTCCTATATTTTGATACTGCAACATGAGTGTTCTTAAAAATTCTTTATTTTTAGTTTTCTTTTCAATTTCAAAAAATTCAAGCTTCGCCCAATCAGTTAACCCCATTTCAACTAATTTTAAACCCAATTGAAATTGTTCAACAAATTTTGTTTTCTGTAATCCAGGAAACAATTCCTCTTTTTCAACGGACTCTGCTTCTGAACCTACTTTTTCAACCTCTTCGCCAGCCCCTTCTTTGTCAGCAACAGAGGTTTCTTCTGAAGAGGATTCCTCAGCATTAAAACTTTCTTCTTCAGTATCTTGGTTTAAAGTCTCGTCCTGAGCTTGTGCTTGAACTTCACCCTCTACATTTTCTTCTTTTCCGACTGTGGTTTCTACTTTTCGTTTTTTAACATTCATTTGTTTTAAACGAGCCTGCGCCGCCAGATTATAAAATCCAAAATAAGTAACTGAGGCCAACTTTTCAAATTCAATTTGAGCTTTGTCAACTTGTCCTTGCCTTAAATAAGACATGGCCAACCAATATTCGATTTTTTCTTTTGAAAGAGATTTTATTTTTTTATATTCACGACTTTTCAACAGGATCGAAAAATCTTGTTCGGCCCCTTGAAAATCCCCTCTCAAATAACTTAACCAACCCAAAAACCAACGAGCATCTCTGGCTTGTTTAATTTTTCCATATTTTTTAATAAATTCTTTAAAGTTACGATTGGCCCCATCATAATTTTCCGATTGATAATTCAACAGGGCCTCTCCGAACAAAGCCTGTTGTGAGAACTTTGAATGCACCTCTTTTTTATAAACCATTTGAAATAAACTGCTGGCCTTTTCAACATTATCTGTTTTTGCATACAAATTGGCCAGCTGAAGTAAATACTCACTGTTGTTTTTATGCTCTTTAAAAAAAACTTCTAAAAGCTCAATGGCTTTAAAAATATCCTCTTTTTGTCGATAAACAACTGCTAGAGTTTTATTTTTTTCAAAATTGAGTTCCTCTTTTTTTGATTTATAATAACCTTCAATTTCTTTAAAAGCCTGATCTTCGCGTCCTAATAAAGCTAAAATGCGCACCCTCTGTCGAAGATCTTTTTCTGATTCTTTGCAAAATGTAATTTTTTTTCCTAAAAATTCATTTTCAGATAAACGGGCCCCCCACCCTTCAACATCTTTACTCAGTGGGTATTGGCTATACAGTTTTTTAATCCATCGACACGCCTGCGCAGGTTGGTTTGCCTTTAATGATACTATTGCTAAACTAAAAACAGCCGAAGGATAGATTTCTAAATTGCGAGTTCTTTTTTCTATTTGTTTCATTTGACTGAGTATTTTTTTTAATTCTTTAGGATTCAAATCCATTCGAGAATAACTGACCAGAACATCCCGTTTCATTTTTTCATTTAAAGAAAATTTCAATAACTGCTCAATACTTTGAAAAAGTTCTTTATTTTTTGTCTGACGATCTATGGCATCCAAAGAAAGCTTTGCGATTTCTTTTTCTAATATTAAAATATGATAGTAAAGTATGTACTTCTGAAGAGCATGATTTTGTGGTAACAGCTCTTGTATCAGGGCTCTTGATTTTGACAAATCACCCGATTGATAGGCGCCAACAGCTGTTGAAAATTTTGACTCAACAGAGTTTTCTTCAAGCTCTGCAGAAAATACGTGTGTTGAAAAAAGTAACACAAAAATGAACACTTTAGAAATTACATATGACGACATGACCACATCCTTGTTTGTCTTGTCTTTTAATGCTAACAAATGTCATGGGAAAATCGAAGACAAAATCAAAAACTATTTTTACCTGTCAAAATTGTGGAGCCCAACGCTCTCGATGGGAAGGCAAGTGCTCTGATTGTGGCTCTTGGAATAGTTTTGTAGAAGAAACTTTTAACGCTACACCCCAAACTCGAGGGTGGCTTACAGAAAAAGAAGAAAAGACTGCAAAAAAACATCAAAACCTCGACGAACGCATTGAAGCCACAAAAATGGAGCGTTTTAGCACTCAAATTGAAGAGTTGGATCGTGTTTTAGGTGGTGGTTTAGCCAAAGGAAGTCTGACACTTTTAGGTGGAGCTCCTGGAATAGGTAAAAGCACTCTGCTTTTACAAATGGCCGGAGGGTTAGCCGCTGAGAATCACCAAGTTCTTTATGTTTCAGGCGAAGAAAGTATTGAGCAAACCGGATCTCGGGCTCAGAGATTAGGAATTAGATCCTCAAAGATTACAGTTTCGTCATTAAATAATCTTTTGGAAATTATTGAACTTTCTAAATCACTTCACCCTGAAATTTTGGTCATTGATTCTATTCAAACGGTTTTTCATCCTGACCTTGAAGCCTCTCCAGGAACGGTCTCTCAGGTCCGTGAATGCGCCGGGCACTTGATGGGCTTAGCCAAACAAAAAGGGATTTCTATTTTACTGGTTGGACATATTACTAAAGATGGGTCTATCGCCGGCCCCAAGGTTTTAGAACACATGGTCGACTGTGTTTTATCCTTTGAGGGCGATAGCTCCTACAACTACCGCATGCTCAGGACATTAAAAAATCGATTTGGCTCAGTCCTGGAGCTTGGTATTTTTAAAATGTCAGATATGGGACTGACCGAAGTGACCAATCCATCGGAGTTTTTTCTAGAAGAACGTGGAAAGCAACTGATCGGGTCGGTCGTCTTTGCCTCGATGGAAGGTTCCAGGCCCCTTTTGTGTGAAATCCAAGCCTTAACTGTGTTTAGCCCCCTTCCCTCTCCCCGTCGTACAGCGGTGGGGATTGATTACAATCGTCTGCACATGCTGACGGCTGTTTTGGAAAGACATTTAGAAATGAAACTTTCAAATGCAGATATTTATATCAATGTCGTGGGTGGACTGAAACTTGTTGAGCCGGCCTCGGATTTAGCCATCGCCGCCGCAATCATTTCAACTCAATCCAATAGAGTGATCTCTGCTAAATCCTGTTTTTTTGGAGAGGTGGGCCTTACTGGTGAAATTCGAAATGTTTCTTTCGCAGATTTAAGAATTAAAGAGGCGCTTAAATTGGGGTTTGACCATTTTGTAGTGCCCCAATCTTGTCAAAAAATCTTAAATTTAAATCAAATGGGGAAAGATATTAAAATTTCCTTTGTAAAAACCATTCAAGATCTTGTTAAATGGATATGAACTTAAGAAACGAGGGAGATCATTAAAATGGAAATTTCATCAGAGGCACTAAAAAAAGAAGACTACAAGGCTGGCGATTTTATTTTTTTTGAAGGGGACTTAGAAACTCATTTTTATATTATTGAAAAGGGACAAGTTCAAATCTTTACAAAAAATCAATTTGGAAAACGTATCGATATTTTGACTGTTGAAGAAGGGGAATCTTTTGGAGAGTTTGCTCTTTTAGACAACAAACCTCGTTCGGCTTCGGCTCAGGCCTTAACCGATGTCTCGTTGATTCGCGTGAGTGAAGAAGGTTATGAATCCCTTCTAAGTGATTTACCCATTTGGACCACATCCATGATGAGATCTTTTATACGAAGATTAAAAAGTATGAATGAAATATTAAAAGAAACTGATCAATTTTTACCTAGAAAGTAATGGCAAATTTTAAATGAACACTCAAGTTTTAGTTAAAAATGGAATCCTCGAAGATATGCCCAAGGGCGATGTGACAACAGAATCCCTTGGTTTAAAACCAATCCTGGGAAGAGCGCTTTTAAAAGCCAAGGAAGATATAGTTTTATCTGGCGTATTGCCTTTTGAATTGAGTTTTTTAGCCCTTGAACCCAATTTAAAAATCAAATGGCACTTCAATGAAGGCGACGAGATATTAAAGGGACAAAACATCTGCACCCTTCAAGGGGATCTAGTACAACTGATTAAATCGGAACGTGTGGCCTTAAACTTTTTGGGACACTTATCAGGTATTTCCACATTCACTCGAAAATTTGTCCAAGCCGTGAAAGGAACCAAAACTCAAATTTTAGACACTCGAAAAACTCTCCCAGGCTACCGAGAGTTAGAAAAAAAAGCCGTAGTCCATGGAGGCGGCGTCAATCACCGCTT
>DAIRER010000133.1:0-5725 GCA_036795495.1 Pseudobdellovibrionaceae bacterium
CAATAGAATTCTAAGTTGAGGATTTGAAATCTTAACTTTTAATGAGTTTTTTGAGTTCTATTTCTTGCTACGCATATTTTTTGAACGAGCCCTGTCCTGAACCAAAGGATTCTGGTTTTTACTCTATTGCATGCATCCAAGCTCCAGAAAGACGCAGTCTGTGCAGTAGTCTATAATCTTTCTATCATTGCTCCCGTCAGGATTAAGTGTGTATTCCATGCTGCCCACCGTATCATCCCCAACTCCCATAATTACTCTTTTTCCATTATTTTTGCAGACGATCCAGTTGTTTGCCTGCGTTGCTGGAGCGGCGGTCCCCCAGCAATCCCTGGGGTCAACGGCCACCACCGCCTGTGTGAAAAAAAGCCGACAGGAGCCCCTTAATGACGGAGTATAGGTCGCCGAGCAAATAATATTTCCGTCTTTATCATATCCATTAAAGAATTGCCCGTTGGGGCAACTGAAAGGGGGATTACAACTCCAGTTGGTTCCATCATAACTAAGAGTATTTGGTAATGCGCAAATAGGAGGCTCCGCAGTGTTTGCGCAACCAATTATATTCGTCGAGGCCGCCGTGCCTGAGCCATTCAAACCGATGGAAAACACCAGCGGCTTCAACGCCCGCACTAGTTTTGAATTGTCAAATGTGATGATTAAATTGGCTTTTAAAGGAGTTGAAGCTGTTAATGAACTGACCACTTGGAGTTCAATACCGTTCGCGGGATGAATCGTAAGATTTTTGGCCAAAGTCGAAACAGAGCCGCCATTGGCAACACCAGCGATCTGATTAAGTCCGATCAAATAGGGTGATGTTAATGTAGCCGTTGCGGAGTTAAATCCAGTAACAGTACGAGAAGAATTGGGCGGGTTAAAATATTGATGAAGTTATAGATGTAAATATCTTGCCATATCTTCTATCAGCTCCCGTCTACTTGCGACATTAGCGATGATGTTGACGGCCTTTTGAAGATCCTTAATTTTTACCTATGTGAGTCTAAAAAGACTAGGTTTTGGCACAGTTCTGATTATTTTTTCTGACAATAGCGATTGGCCATTTTTATTTATTCATTTTGAGTTTAAAACTCAGCAGTTGGAATTTAAACTAGAATTTGATATGTAGGAGGGTCTTATGAAAAATAATGATAGTGTCGAAATTCAACTGATTTCGAGCATTCGAAAAAATTTCCCTCAAATGACGAAAGTTCCTCGGGGTTTTGTCGGTATTGGTGATGACTGCGCTGTGATTCCACAGAGTGCAAGTCAAATGCAAATAGTGAGTACGGATATGTTAGTTGAAGGTGTTCATTTTCTTTTTAATCGAATCAAGCCCGAGGATTTAGGATATAAAAGTTTGGCCGTGAACTTAAGTGATATCGCGGCAATGGGTGGTATTCCAAAGTATGCTTTTTTATCCATGTCCTTGCCCAAAAATTTTGAATATAAATGGGTGAAAAAATTTTATAAAGGGTTTCAAGATTTAGCTAAGACACATAAGGTACTATTATTGGGAGGGGATACCACGGGATCTGGAATTATTTCAATCAGCGTCACGATTCTTGGTGAGGTGAATCTAAAAAAAATAAAAAAAAGATCAATGGCTCAAGCCGGGGATTTAATTTATGTCACGGGTCCCCTGGGGGACTCTCGGGCTGGCCTAGAATGGGTTTTAAAAGAGAGTCCGATATACCCTAAAAATATTCAAACACTGGTCCATCGACATTATCGCCCGCGACCGCACATCGAAGAGGGTCTTTGGCTCTCTCAGTTTCCTCAAGTTCATGCGATGATGGATCTTTCCGATGGACTTGCTTCCGACTTAAGACAAATTCAAACACAATCAAATTGTGGAGCGCAAATAGAACTTGATAATCTACCTTTGTCTGCGGAGCTCTTGAGTGCTGCTCAAAACTTAAAATTTGATCCTAAGTCCTATGCTCTGTTGGGTGGAGAGGACTATGTTCTAATGTTCACAGTGGAAAAAAGCAGTGGACCAGCTCTTGAAAAGAAGTTTTTTAAAAAGTTCAAAAGAAAGCTCTTTAAGGTGGGAAGTGTTACCTCTAAATCAAATCGTTTAGAGGTAAAAGGGGACGCAGATTCTGAATACAAACCCCTGTCAAAAACAATTCAAGGCTTTCGTCATTTTTAATTTTTTTCGAAAATAATAAGTCTTCTATGATGAGTTGTTTTTGGAAGTGTGTAAGAAATATTTTCTTTTAATGAATAGATTTTTTTAAAATCTTTTTGAGCTTTTTTGAGCTCTTCATCCACATTGGGACCCTTCATAAAATAGACTTTGGAACCCGGGCCTAAGGCATTTTGAACATGTCCTAAGGTTTCCCCTAAATCCTCAACGGCACGAGTAATAACACCACGAGCTGGGTACAAAAAAGTAGAATCCACATGGCGTCCAATAATTTCTAGGTTTTTTAGTTCTAATGTCTCGCGGACCTTTTTTAAAAAGTTCACTCTTTTTTGAACACCTTCAGCGAGAATTATTTTTTCATCTGGAAATTTAATTTTTAAAGGAATACCTGGAAACCCTGGCCCTGTTCCCACATCTAATAGAGGAAACTGAAGGCTTGTGTAATTTAGAATAATAAGACTATCGATAAAGTGTTTAATGGCAATATCTTTAAATTGAATCAAACGGGTGAAGTTGTTTTCTCTTTGGTTTTCCATCAAGAGTTGATAAAAATGGGCCAATTGCCGTCGTTCGCTGTGACTAACAATATCAAACCCATGATTTTTAAAAATATCTAAAAGTCTATCATTGGCTTCTTCAAGTGGATAAATATGATCGGGCTTCTTGTGACGAGGTGTGTTCATTGTTTTACCTTTATGTTGCGGCAACCTATCCTATCTCTCTCTCAGTGTCCAACTTGTTTCGCGTTGCATTTAAAATTAAGAAAAATGATCTAAGTTCTGTCTATTGGTGGTTTATGAAAAAATGTTTTGATAGAGTGAACTAAACGCAGACAGAGCGGGTGGGGCTTCGCCCTCCCCATATTTAAAGAAAGACAGTGAATGATTATGATTGAGAATCAAGGTCAAGACTCTTTATTTGAAGAGTTAAAAGAAAAAGCGCTGAAGGCTTTTCAGGGTGCAACAACTCCGAATAGCCTTTATGATTGTAAAGTTCAATTTCTCGGAAAAAATGGACAAATTAATGACTTGATGAAGTTAATGGGAAAATTGAGTCCTGAAGAGCGCCCTATTTTTGGTAAAAAAGTGAATGCTCTCAAAGCCGAATTAGAATCAGCCTATAGTGTGGTGGAACAAAGACTCGGTCAAAAAGCAATTCAAGAACAGATGGAAAAAGAAGTACTAGATTTAACATTATCTGGAAAAAGCTTAGAAATGGGGACTCGTCATCCCGTATCACTTGTCATGAATGACATTGTTACGATTCTATCTCGTTTGGGTTATAGTGTTCGAACGGGGCCTTTGATAGAGCGGGATTATTATAATTTTGAAGCTTTAAATATTCCTGCCAATCATCCGGCAAGAGATATGCAAGATACTTTTTTTGTTGATCAAACCCATGTGTTAAGAACTCACACAAGTCCCATTCAGATTCATTCGCTAGAAAAAGAGGAATTGCCTCTTCGCATTGTCGGTGTTGGTCCAGTTTTTCGTTGTGACAGCGATATTTCCCATTTGCCGCATTTTCATCAGGTTGAGGGCATGTGCGTCGATCATAAAATTTCTATGGCGGATCTCAAAGGAACCATTAGTTTTTTTGTGAGAGAGTTTTTTGGCCCCGGATTAAAAACTCGCTTTCGCCCTAGTTTTTTTCCGTTCACGGAGCCGAGCGCCGAGGTCGATTGTTCTTGTCCAAAATGTAAGGGTGCGGGGTGTCCCTTGTGTAAAAATAGCGGTTGGATTGAAATTGGGGGTTCTGGTCTTATCAACCCTAAGGTTTTTGAAAAGGCCAATATCAAATATCCAGAATGGCAGGGTTTTGCCTTTGGATTTGGATTGGAACGCATGGCGATTATAAAATATGGAATTGAAGATATTCGTTTATTACCCGAGAACAATTTAAAATTTTTAAGGCAGTTTGTATTATGAAAATGAGTTTAAAATGGATCAATGAGTTTGTAGATATTCATGAGTTTTTTTCTGAACCAGAAAAGCTTGGAGAAGTTCTGACTCATGCTGGTCTTGAAGTTGAAGAGATCGTAAATCGTGTAAAAGATTATAACCAGGTTGTTGTTGGAATTGTTTTAGAAAAAGAAGTTCATCCGAATGCGGATAAATTATCTTTGTGTCGAGTTTCTGTAGGGCCCAATGAGATTCATCAGATTATCTGCGGGGCTCAAAATCACAAAAAAGGAGACCGCGTGGTTGTGGCTCTTCCTGGGGCCGTATTGCCAGGAAATTTTGCCATACAAAAAGCAAAAATTCGAAGCATTGAGTCTCATGGCATGTTGTGTTCTGAAAAAGAACTAGCTCTCGCAAAAGAAAGCGAAGGCATTCTGATTTTACCACCGGAGGCTCCTATTGGCGAGTCCTTTGCTAAATACTATGGTTTGGATGATGTGATTTTTGATCTAAAAGTAACACCCAATCGTGCGGATGGGTTAAGTCACTTGGGTTTAGCCCGAGAGATTTCTTGCTTATTGGCTCGTAGTCTAAAAATACCAACATCAAGTCTTAAGCTGAGTGCTGGAAAAACAAGTGATAAAATTCAGGTGAGATTGAATGAACCCAAATCCTGTCTTCGCTACACGGGTCGTTATATAAAAAACATCACGGTTCAGGAAAGTCCTCTTTGGTTAAAAAAGCGATTAGAATCTTTGGGAATGAACTCAATTAATAATATTGTGGACGTGACAAATTATGTATTAATGGAAATGGGTCAGCCGCTTCATGCTTTTGATGCCGATCTAATTTCTGGTCATAGTTTAAATATCGAGAATGTAAAAAAGGATGAGACGTTTATAACTCTAGATGGCAGTGAATTGCATTTTTCAGGAACCGAATTGGGTATTCGTGATCAAGAACGCACATTGGTTTTGGCGGGAGTTATTGGTGGTAAAAACTCAGGTGTAAGTATTGATACGAAAAATATATTTCTTGAATGTGCCTACTTTTCACCCGATGTGATTCGAAAGACCTCTCGGTCTTTTGGAATTGAAACGGACTCTTCGTACCGCTTTAGTAGAGGCGTGGATCCGAACCTCATTCCTCAGGTTTTAGATCGTGCCACGGAGTTGATTCTTTCAATCACAGAAGGGGACGCTTTAGCAGAAATTATAGATTTGTATCCTGAGCCTGTAGTTAAAAAATCCATCATTATTTCGCTGAATACTATTTCTGATCGTTTGGGGTATCCTGTGGATTCAAACAGCTTTGAATCATTCATGAAAGGTTTAGGTTGTGAGGTTATAAAGACGAAGTCTTTTGAATATCCAGAGACGATGTCTTTTGAGTATCAAATTTTACCTCCTTCTTTTCGTGTGGACTTAGAATTTGAAATGGATCTTGTCGAAGAATATGCACGACTTAAGGGTTATGAACACATTCCAGAGACGCTGCCATCAATGAAAGAGGCCCCAAAATTTCAGGATAAAAATTTTCAACTGATCCAGAGCTTTTCTGAAAATTGGGTGCAGTGGGGTTACCAGGAAGCTATTAATTTTGTTTTTCTTTCTGAGAAAAAAGAAAATGAGATTCTTGGAGATCGTAAAAATCTAGCCTCTTTTGGATTGGATATTCCCGG
>DAIRER010000134.1:0-5707 GCA_036795495.1 Pseudobdellovibrionaceae bacterium
ATATTAGTGTGGGGCATGTCAATTTTTGGGAAACTGGACCTAAGGCGGATCAAAGTTATATCTACCGATCAGAGTCCCTTGAAGATTTAAATTTATTGAAGTTAGGAGAGATAGCTGCAGGTCTTTTAAGTGGTCAGGTTCATCCAGAGTTGATTTCTCGTATCAGTCGACTGGAGTCGTACTCTGTACCAATTCCTCTTAAAACTGACTTTGGCTGGGAATTGACAAGTGCGATTTATTTTGAAAAGAAATTTCCCATGATTCATCAAGCAAAATTGAGACAAATTATTAAAAAAGCCTATCAAATCAATGAAGGCATCATTGAGAACTTAAAGTATTACAGTCAAAGTTCAAAGCCACAATCTTTAGAGATTGTATCTAGTTTTGAGGTTCTATTGGATAAGCTTTCTCTTTTGAATGCAGATTTAGATCCATTTTTCCATTGGTTGACTGGAGAAAAAGTTGCAATTGGTCCAATGCCCTTAAAAAAAGTTTTAGAGCAAACAGAATTAGTTCATCGTAATTTTTCATTATTACTAAAGCCTTATTTATTGCCAGAAGAGCTTAAGGAGTATCATGGAACGGTATAGAGTTGACGGTCTTGATTTACTCAATTTTATTCTCCAGAAACACTTTTAGGAACCGTCTTTAAAGATATTGAAAATGATTTAAGTGTTGAAAAAAAGGTCGTCTGTCAATATATCATTAATGGATATTCTGTGAGCGAAGAAGAAGAAGCGCATTTTGCTACATTGTCTTTAAAAGAGGTCACAACATTTGAGTATTTGGCCGAAGATAAACGTCGGTTGGTTAAAAGTATTCTACAAGTTTGGCAAGAAGCTATACCTGAACTGCTTTCTCAGTTAAATAAGTTAAATACCTTAGAAAAAAGACTTGGATTTTTAGATCAAGTGAAAACTTTAGGTCAGAGTATGGACTCTATTGAGTCTAATTTGGGTGATTCATGGCTTGCTGCAACGACCTGGTCTCAGGATGCGTTTCAATTGAAAAGAGTTTTTTTACTTTTGGAGATTCAATTAAATACTCTGCCTTGGGTCAAATTGGAGCCCATATTTAAAAGAAAATTCTCTGAAAGTCTGAGATTGTGTTTGAAATCGTTTGGGGAACTGGATACTTTATTAGGGTATGCAGAAGACACAACAAATGACTCAACAAACAATTCTGTGGATAGGTCCCGAGAAGGACATTGAGAGTTCTAAAACTCAGGCCACGCAATGGGCAACACATCCAGATTTTAAAAATCAAGCCAATTTCCTATTCGAATCGATAGAAAATTTCATAGAAATTCTAAAATCAAATTCTGATTTTTTAAAAACAATGGATGTTTTAGTTTTAAATGCGGACAGTTCCTTTGCAAAAAACCTATGTTTCACTTACTTTAAAGAAAAAGTGATGAGCGCTTTAATTTTAAATACACAGTCAATAACCTATTTAGATTTTAGGTACTTAATCAATAGCCATTGTAATATATATTTCTCAAATAATTCAGCTGAGGCTCTTCACGAGGCCTTAAATTTGGCTTTATTTTCAAATCAAGTAAAAAAAGAAGATCATGAGTTTCGTATGCGCTGGTTAGAATCAAAAAGAAACTTAGAGAATCAAAATCAAAATTTAGAATTGGTTGTTCAAAAAAGAACAGAGCATATAGACGAGTCTCATCAAGAAGAACGTTTAAAATTAATCAAACAACGTCAATTGATTAAATTTATGCAGGATTTAGCAACATTGACCTCTTTAGAGGAAATCCTATTATTAATTTCAAATGAAATTAAAAAATTTCATTTTATTGGTTCGCCCGTTCTAAGTATTCAATCTCATCCAAAGCAAGTTAAAATTTATCTTTTTCATCATCGTCAGATTTTACAAAGAGATATGGAATTGAACTTTCAGGATGAGGTTTTTAATTCTACTCAAGGAGCAGAGGATTTGTCACATCATCTAGCCAATCTTTTTGGACGTCCATTTGGTAAAATGGTTCATTTTCAGTTGAAAACACAGGCTTCAAAAAGTTTTTCAATGGATCATTCCGAGGAGATTCTCAATGCATATTTAAGTTTTGAATCTCAAATGGATAGTGATAATTTAAAAGAATTTAATGATTTTATAGCAGATAGAACAAACTTGATAGGTATTTCTATTGATCGAATTTTTTATGAAACTGCGTTGGTATTGTTTAGTTATCGTTGGTCGCAGACCTTTGAGGGAGTCCGGGATCAAATTTTAATTATCGACAATCAATTTAATATTTTAAAGTCGAATCGTCGTGAATTGAGCGATTCTCAGCGCTCTTCTGGAAAATGTTATGAAGTCTTATTTAACTTAAAGGCTCCTTGTGAAAACTGTCCACAATTTTCAGACTTTTTAAATTCAAAAACCCAACGTATACAATTAAATAGTGACAATCATTTTTACCAACTCTATTCATATCCTATTTGGGGAATGAGCAAGTTAAAACCCGAAAAATATGTAAATTATTATTCAGATGTAACGATAGAGCGAAAACTATATATGAATATGGTTCAAACAGAAAAAATGAGTACATTGGGGCTGCTAGCAGGAAATATTGCTCATGAGTTAAACAACCCTCTTTCTGGGATTCGTGCCTTAACGCAAATCATCCTCAGTGAAAAGCCAGAAGGTGTAAATTTTATTGAGGACCTTTTAGAAATTGAAAAGGCAGCAGCACGTTGTCAAAAAATTATAAAGAATTTATTGGATTTTTCTTTATTAGAAAATCAAACGGTCAGTCAGGTCAACGTGAGTGAGTTGGTGCAAACGACTTTGCCTTTATTAAAAATTGCAATGAGGTCCCATAAAGTTTTACAAGAGTATTCTCAGGAACCTCTTTTGGTTTCATGTGAGTCTCAACTCTTACAACAGGTTGTTTTTAATTTAGTAAATAATGCTTTGCAAGCCATGAAAGAGGCCGGCACATTGAGCATTCATACCTATCAGAATTCAGAAACAGTTTTTGTTGAGATATGTGACACGGGGACAGGCGTTCCATTGGAATCTCAAGATAAATTATTTCAACCTTTTTTTACAACGAAAGAGGTCGGCGTTGGTACGGGTTTGGGCTTAAGTTTTTCTAGATCTGTTATTGAGCGATTTGGTGGAAGTCTCTATTTTCAAGAGAATATTCCAAAGGGATCTTGTTTTGTAATTGAAATGCCGAGGAGTCAGAAATGAAGGTTTTAATAATAGACGATGAGCCCTTGATTCGTCGTTCTCTACTTCGTGCTTTTAAATCCAAAGGTTATGATGTTTTTGAGGCCGAGAACGGATTTCAAGGAATTGATTTATGGAGAAAAGAAAAGCCTGATTTGGTTTATCTAGATATTTTAATGCCCGGCATGACAGGATTTATGGTTTTAGAAAAATTGGGTTCAGCGCGAACTGGAAAAGTGGTTTTAATTTCGGCATATTCTGAAGAAGATAAAGAAAAAGAGGGCTTGGCAGATTTATTTATTAAAAAGCCATTTGAAGATATTTTTCAAGTGGTTCAACAGGGTGAAGGCTTAGTTAAGAAATGAGAATTATATCAGGGAAATTTAAAGGACATTCTTTGGTTTCGTTCAAGGCGGATCATATTCGGCCGACAACGGACCGGGTTAAGGAAAGTTTATTCAATAAGATCAGGGACTCTTTAGAGGGAGCTCGTGTCTTAGATTTATTTTGTGGAACGGGAAACTTAGGATTAGAAGCTATTTCGCGAGGTGCTGTTCATTGTCTTTTTGTTGATGCTCAGGCTAAGTCATTAAGTATAACCAAAGAAAATATTGATAAACTAAAAATTGATAAAAAAGAATATTCTATACAAAAAGAGGATGTATTACGGTTTTTAAAAAAATATGAGGGTGAGGGTTTTGATGTGATTTTCATAGATCCTCCTTTTACAGAAAAAATGGCTCATGAGGTAATGGACGCAGTTAGTAAAAGTCGAATCTACTTACCCCATTGTCTAATTTCTATTGAGTCGCAAAAGAAAGAGCGCATTGATGAGCAGTACGGAGAATTAAAGAGATTTGACTTTAAAGAGTATGGTGATAAATCTCTATCTTTATACAAGATGGAAAAATTGGAAAAGGTCGATACACATGAGTCTTACACATGAGTCTTAAAAATAAAATCGCAGTCTATCCTGGAAGCTTTGATCCAATTCACTGTGGCCATATTGACATTATTCAAAGAATTTCAAAACTTTATGATAAAGTGATTGTTCTGGTGGCCTGCTCTTCTCAAAAAATGAATTTATTTACCCCTGAAGAACGAAAAGTTTTGATTGAAAAAACCTTTAAATCAACGCCGAATGTGAGCGTCGATTTATTTTCAGGTCTTGTTGTGGATTATCTTCATGAAAAAAATGCCCATATCTTGGTTCGAGGTCTTCGTGCCGTCGTTGATTTTGAGTATGAAATGTCTATGGCGAATATGAATAAAAAATTAGATCCTGAGATTGAAACTCTGCTCGTTTTTTCAAGTCCTGAGTACTATTATTTATCTTCAAGAGGGATTAAAGAAATTGCTATGAATCGTGGCAATTTAAAGGGAATGGTCTCTGAAGAGGTCGAAGAGTCTTTAAAGAATAAATTTATAAAATCATCTCAAAGTAAGGGGAAAATATGATTTCACAACGTATGCAGAATATTAAAATGTCGCCAACCTTAGCCCTTGTTGGAAAAGTCAAAGAAATGCAAGAAAAGGGTTTTGATGTGATTTCATTAACAGTGGGAGAGCCAGACTGGCAGACCTATTCTTCAATTTCTGAAGCGGGGATTGAAGCCATTAACAAAGGAATTACAAAGTACACGCCACCTCAAGGTACGATGGATCTTCGAAAAAAACTGATCACAGTGGCTCAAAAAGAATTGGGTCTTGATTATAAAGCTCAAGAAGTTGTAGTAGCTTCTGGTTCGAAATTAATTCTTTACTCTGCATTTCAAGCGCTTTGTAATCCAGGGGATGAGGTGATTGTACCGGCTCCCTATTGGGTGAGTTACACCACATTGATTGAAATGTCTGGAGCTCTGCCAAAAATTATCGATTGTGGTGTCGATATGAATTTTAAAATGACTCCAGAGGCATTAGAAAAAGCCATCACTCCGAAAACAAAAGTGTTGCTCTTTTGTTCGCCGAGTAATCCAACAGGGTTGATGTATTCAAAAAATGAACTTCAAGCTTTGGCAGAGGTTTTGAAACGATATCCTCAGGTATTTATAATTTCGGATGATATTTACAATCGTTTGGTTTTTGATGGATCCGCGGTGGCTCCACATCTTTTGCATATTGCTCCTGAAATGAAGTCTCGAATTTTGGCAACCAATGGCGGATCTAAATCCTATGCGATGACGGGATGGCGTATTGGTTGGGCTTTTGGACCTCAATTTTTAACAACAGCGATTGCGGATTTTCAAAGTCAAGCGATAGGATCCCCTTCAAGCATTGCTCAATATGCAGTTCAAAAGGGAATTGACCACTGTGATGAAGACGTGCGATCCACAGTAAAAACACTGATGGAGCGTCGGACTTTGGCCATGGAGGCCTTATCACAAGTAAAAGGTATGACTGTATATATGCCAGATGGTGCTTTTTATTTATGGTGCGACATCAGTAGTGCTATGGGAAAAAAAATCAATGGTGAGGTGATTCAAGGTTCTGGTGATTTTTGTCGATTATTACTTGAAAA
>DAIRER010000135.1:0-5701 GCA_036795495.1 Pseudobdellovibrionaceae bacterium
TTGAATATGGTAGATCTTACCCTTATTGTGATGACGATGAGGTGCTGCAACAACGACATGACATGATACAATTTGATTGCGACCAAACTTTTCAATTTTTTCAATATACTTTGAAATTGTAGTTGTTACGGCTTCAGACTCTGGAAAATCTCTATAAACAATATCATATGGCACCACAAAACCTCCCACTTCTTGAGTGTCTTTCTCTTTCATCTTTAAGACTTTTCATCATTAACCCCCCTAGAGGTCAACTTTTTTTCATCATAAAAATCTGAATAACCATATTTTCTAACCAAATATGACTCGGCACCGCAGAGGAAGACTTTAAGGCATAGTCCACCTCGCTGAGAATCACGAGGGCTCTCTCGATTTTTTTTAAATTCCATAAACGAGCTTGGGCTAAATACTCACTTAAAAAAAAGGCCGGAACTTGAGCGAAATGTGCCAACCGAACACCGTTGAGTTGATTCTCGATGCCTTTATTAAGTAATAAAAGAATGCGTAAATGTCGGGCTAACATATTGATGATTCCGATTTCATTTTGACCTTGATCAAGAAGCTGAACTAAATTTTCTAGGGCTTGAGCTCGTTTATTTTCTCCAACGGATTTTGTAAACTCGAATATGCTTTGTTCTTTGACTCGAGAAACGACCTGAGCAATTTCAGCAACACCAATTTTTTTTTGAACTGCGCCCTCTGTACTTCCGGTTGAAATATATAATTTCAGTTTTTCAAGCTCATTTTCAATTTCTATCAATTGATTGCCTATCAAGCGATGCAAAAGGTAAATTCCATCTTGAGAAACCTCTAAATCCAAATTCTTAGCAATATGCTGAATCCAAGTGGGAACTTGATTATCAAATGGTTTTTTAAACTCAATGCACGTCGCTCGATCCAAAAGCTGCTTAATCAATTTTTTTCTTTTATCAACCTTTTCTGACGTAAAAACCAAAACAGTTGAAGGATTTGGTTTTTCAAAAAGATAAGATAATTCATCCAGAGACTTATCATTCCAAGCCTCAATATTTCGAACAATAATTAAACGGTAAGAGGACATCATAGGTAAAGCTTGGGCCTCATCTAAAAGACGATGGACATCCACCTCAGAGGCAAAATAATTTGAATAATTAAAGTCCTTTGTTCCAGGATCCACTACATAATGGTCAAATCTCTTTAACAATTCCTTTTTTAAATAAGGTTCTTCGCCAAAAATAAAGTAGACGGGATCAAACTTAGATTTTGCTAGATCATCATAAATTTTCTGAGCGTTCGAAACCAACATCAGAAGGTCTCCGTCATACGGTCGTGAACTTCAATCATCATATCGTTTGCAATCAAACCCATTTGAAGACGCCGCGCTGACAAATTATAATTAGGGTTTACCGAATTTATACCCGGTATCGTCACCTGAGGTGCAGAATACCCGCGTTCCCCAGAGAAAGATCCAGACCAAACAACGCTTTGATCATGTTTTTTAATGAGCTCAATACGTAGACGCACTTGAATCGTATAGGCCGTGGCAATCACTGAACCACTGGGCATAACTGAACTTGGTTCTGCTGTTTTTAATCCCCCGGGAACATAAGATACACTTTCAATGGTTCCTCGCAATTCGACCTCAGAAAGGTTCTTATCAACAACCTTTACTGCCTTTGAACGTTGAAACTCTTGCATCAGAGCATTCGTAAATTCAACTTCAATTCCTGGCTCCATAGATTTATTCTTAAAAAGGGGCAAGGCCACTTGTTGATACCCCCCAGTTAAAGATCGCCGCCCTGTTCCTAACTGATAATGCACACAGGAGGAAATAAACAAACTGAGGCCAAAAATTATAAAAAAAGTTCTTTTCATTGATTCCATTTTCAAGACTGAGTATAAATTACGAATTCATAAAAGGACAACTCATTATGTTACTAACGCCCGGCCCTGTTCAACTTCACCCCGAAGTCTTAAAAACCCTGTCATTGCCTATGATCCATCATAGAACGCCTGAATTTGACCAGCTCTTAAAAACGACCCTTCAACAAATAAAAAAAATATTCCAAACCACTGAGGATGTTTTTTTATCCAGCTCCACAGGATCTGGGGGTATGGAAGCTTTGCTCGTGAATACGATTTCGCCGGGTGACAAAGTTATAACAATCATTTCTGGAAAATTTGGAGAGCGTTGGTCTAAAATGGCTTCTGTCTTTGGAGCTCAAGTCATTCCTCTAGTTGTCCCCTGGGGCCAAGCCGTAAATCCTTTGGATTTAGAAAGGCTCTTAAAGGATCACCCCGACACCCGAGCGGTTCTTTGTCAGGCCTGCGAAACCAGTACGGCCGTAGCTCACCCCATTGAGGCCCTTGGAAAAATCCTCGTCGAAAAGCCCAACACACTTTTTTTAGTTGATGGAATTACGGCACTTGGGGCTTATCCTCTACCAATGGATGCATGGCATATTGATGGACTTGTGGGAGGCTCTCAAAAAGCTTTTATGCTTCCCACAGGAATGAGTTTATTTAGCTTTTCAAAAAAAGCTTGGGAGTTTGTAGAAAAAGTACAAACTCCCCGATTTTATTTTGATGTTCGACTCGAAAAAAAGGCCAATCAAAATGGAGAAACTTTTTTTAGTTCCAATGTGCTTTTGATCCGAGCTCTTCATGTTGTTTTAGATCTCATCTTAAATAAAGGCCTTTCTCAACATTTTGCAGAAATCGCCCAACGGGCCTTGTTGATAAGAAAAATGGCTCCTGAATTGGGATATTCCATTTATGGTGAAAGCCCTGCGAACTCCGTCACCGCGCTAACGGTTCCCGCCCATTTAGACTCGCAAAAAATGCGAAGCTTTTTAGAAGAAAAAAAGGGAATCACGGTGATGGGTGGTCAAGATCAATTAAAAGGAAAAATCTTGCGCATTGGACATATGGGATACATTCAAAACTCAGATCAATTGAAATTGATTGAAAGTTTAGGACAAACGCTCCTGCACTTTGATCCACAGGCTCTTTCTTCATCTAAATTAAAACAAATCCTTATTCAAGCTGAGTCGTATTTAAAAAAGGAACTCCCATGAGTGCTTCTCAACACAAAACAATTATCATCACAGAAAAATTTTCTCATGAGTCGTACCTTTTTTTAAAACAAAATTCTTTTTTAAAAATAATTCATTTAAAAAACCCAGAGGAATTAACCCCTGAAGTATTGGAAAACGCACATGCCCTTTTAATCCGAAGTAAAACTCAAATTACAGAAAAACTACTTCAGGGCGCTAAAAACTTGCAACTCATTATAACCGCCACCAGTGGTTTTGATCATATCGATTTGGCTGCTACAGAACGTTGGGGGATTACGGTCATGCACACACCAACGGCAAACATTGAAAGCACGGCTCAACTGACCTGGGCCCTGGCTTTAATGTGCAGTCATAAATTAAAAACTGCGCAAGAAGCTCTAAAAAAAGGACAATGGGATCGTAGCCCTTTTGTAGGTCATGAAATGGCAGGACGACATTATGGAATTATTGGTCTTGGGCGCATTGGCTCCAGAGTTGCTGAGCTGGCTAAAGCTTTTAAAATGAATGTTGCTGCCTATGATCCCTATGTGGATGAAGACGTGTTTGAAAAGCTCGGCGTTCAACGGTTCAGTTTGGAAGAGCTTTTAAAAACCAGTGATATTGTCAGCCTGCATATTCCAAAAACAAAAGAAACAGAGATGATGTTCAATCGTTCGGTGTTTGAATTTGTGCAACGTGGAATTATTTTAATTAATACTTCTCGAGGCAGTGCCATTGATGAAAATGATTTGGTCGAGGCCCTTGAAAAGGGATATGTTGGTTGTGTGGGCTTGGATGTTTTTCAAAAAGAACCTCTTTCTTTAACTTCAAATCTGCTTCGACAGCCCCATTGTGTATTCACTCCCCACATTGGTGCCAATACAGAAGAAGCTTTTTTTAAAGCCTCACAGCTTGCCGCTGAAAAGTTGCTTATCTTTTTTAATGATGGGTCCACCTCAGATACACTTCCCCCGAGAGTTCCTTGGTATGGCGCAGTGCCTTTTAAAAGTTAAAACCCAAAAGTTAAAAGCGATCTTAGACTTCTTTAATGGGCTTCTTTAATAGGCTTCTTTAATAGGCTTCTTTAATGGTGCATCACAAAAATAGAATTGTTTTCTTGATTTTAAAGGTTGGATCACCCATCTTTGTCCCTTGCAAAAGGAGTAAAAATGCACGGCACAGTTGTTATTGGCGCCCAATGGGGCGATGAGGGAAAAGGAAAGCTCGTTGATGTTTTTTCAGCCCATTCGGATATTGTGGTTCGCTACCAAGGCGGAGCTAATGCAGGACATACTTTAGTTGTAGATAATAAAAAAACTGTTTTACACCTGATCCCTAGTGGAGTTTTACATCCAAATACCACGTGTTTGATTACGGCCGGTGTGGTTGTGGATATTTTTAGTTTACTTGAAGAAATAGAAAAACTTCAAACGGCTGGCTATTTAAAAGATCCCAAACAATTAATGATTTCAGACAATGCAACGGTGCTCCTCCCCTATCATAAAGTTTTAGACGCACTAAGAGAAACTTCTTTGAGTAAGGATAAAATTGGAACAACGGGAAAGGGCATTGGCCCGGCCTATGAGGACCGCTCGGCGCGACGAGCTATTTTATTTGGTGATTTATTTCACAAAGAGCGATTGAAGCAAAAACTGGAACTCGCTTTAACAGAGAAAAACTTTCTTTTGAAAAATTTTTACAAAGCAGAAGAGTTTAAAGTAGATGACTTGGTGGCACAGATTGGTGTTGCCGCAGAGAAGTTATCTATCTACCGCATGAAGGATTCCTCTTTATATTTAAATAAAGCTCTTAAATCTGGAAAAAAAGTTTTATTCGAGGGAGCTCAAGGATCTATGTTGGATATCCATCATGGGACTTATCCTTTTGTAACAAGTTCTTCAACACTGTCAGGCTCGGCCTGCATTGCTGCGGGCATTGGCCCGATGAGTATACAAAAAGTTATCGGCGTTTTTAAGGCCTATACAACGCGTGTAGGCTCAGGTCCTTTTCCAACAGAGCTGAATGACGAAGTGGGTGAACGTATCCGTAAAGAAGGTCATGAATTTGGGGCCACAACGGGTCGTCCTCGTCGTTGCGGTTGGTTGGATCTTGTGGCTTTGAAATATGCGATTCGTCTGAATGGTGTTTCTAATTTAGCCATGATGAAATTGGATATTTTAAAAGGTCACGAAAAGTTGGCTGTGTGTACTGGGTACAAACTTGATGGGGATGTGATTACGGAATGGCCGATGGATATTGACAGTTTGGATCGTGTTGAACCTATTTTAGAATGGTTGCCTGGATGGAGTGAAGACATCAGTCAATTAAAGGCTTTGAATGAACTTCCACGCAACGCCACTAAATATATTGATTTTATTGCTAATCAATTAGGCACACCTATCGATATTATTTCTGTTGGACCTGGTCGAGAACAAACGCTGTGGGTAAAACCTCTTTTTAATGGATAAAAAAGTTGACTTACTCTCCGATTTAAAAGAAGTTGTTGCTTCTGTTTTTTAATGTGGTTCGCTAGCTCAGCTGGTAGAGCACTTCACTTTTAATGAAGGGGTCGATGGTTCGAATCCATCGCGAGCCACCAAATTTTATTTCCTAAGTTCCCATCGTCTAGTGGCCTAGGACACCTCCCTTTCACGGAGGATACAGGGGTT
>DAIRER010000580.1:0-1148 GCA_036795495.1 Pseudobdellovibrionaceae bacterium
GACCCGCAATCGAGTGATGAGGAACTCCACACATAGGGGTTTCATCCTGGGATTTTTTATTTCGTCGAGTTAACGCTATTCCCAAGATGGGAGCCGCTTTCACAGCATCGTCAAAAAACATTTCAAAAAAATCACCCATACGGAATAACAGAATTTGATCCTGATGCAGACTCTTAATGTCCCAAAACTGCTTCATCAATGGCGTTAATTGCGTCACAGGCGATTCTCCGAAAGAACTTCACGTTGGCTTAATGTTGAAAGTAGCTTTTCGTAAATTCCGCCAAAGCCCCCATTGCTCATAATTAAAACCACATCTCCAGTTTGGGTTTGTTGATTTAAAAATTGAACAATCGCATCCGCGCCAGATAATACCGTGGCCTTCATCGATTTCTCTTGTAAACCTTGAACTAACTCTTGAGAAGAAAAACGATCTTCTGCAGCGATTCGACTTTGATCAAAGGCCTCAGCTAAAATAATTTGATAAGAACCATCAAAGGCCTTTAAATAATCACTTTGAAATACTTTTCGACGTGAGGTTGCACTGCGTGGTTCAAAGACAGAAAAAATCCTTTTTTGGGGGTATTTCTCATGAACGGCTTTCACCGTTTCTCGAACAGCCGTTGGATGATGCGCAAAATCTTCGATCACCAAAACACCATCGGGTTCCCCTCGTATCTCTTGTCGCCGTTTGACACCTAAAAATTTTGTGAGAGCTAATTTGGATTTCTCCATAGACCAGCCCAGTCGATGAACCATCGCAATTGTAGCCGTGGCATTAAGAACATTATAGGCCCCCACCATCGGCAAGCTAAAGGTCTCTATTTTTTGCCCATTAAATATTACATCAAATTCAATACCCGTTTCACTTTGCTGTAAGATTCGAGCCATATAATCGCCTTTTTGAAGACCATAACTGAACAACTCTGGGTTCTGCATTTTTGATTTTGTGCTCTTTAAAAGATCCAAAATATTTTGATCTTCGGCATTGTAAATCAATCGACCTGATTTGGGAATTCGTACAAGAAGTTGAGCAAAAGCACTTTTAACATCTTCTAAATCTTTATAAATATCGGCATGATCAAACTCAATGCTCGTTAAAATCACATGTTTGGGGTGATGGTGAATAAACTTAGGGACTTTATCAAAGT
>DAIRER010000581.1:0-1146 GCA_036795495.1 Pseudobdellovibrionaceae bacterium
CTTTTCAAGTGCTTCACGGCTCCACTCAAATGACCGTTACAAATTCAGAGGCCATCGAGTTACTTGAAGATCTAAAAATAAAACGATTTGTTTTGGGACGAGAAAATTCGTTAGAAGAAATACGTCAGATACGTCAAAAAACAAATAAAGATCTAGAAGTTTTTGTACATGGGGCTCTATGTGTTGCTTATTCTGGGCAGTGTTTTACTTCTGAATCTTTAGGGGGACGTTCGGCCAATCGTGGGCAATGTGCTCAAAGCTGTCGTTTGGGCTATGACTTAATTGTCGATGGAAAAAAGAAAGATTTGGGCGAAAAAAAATATCTTTTATCTCCACAGGATTTATGTGGTTTGGATGAGATTCCAGAGCTTATGGATTTGGGGATCACGTCTTTTAAAGTTGAGGGTCGTCTTAAGTCTGTTGATTATGTCGCGACCGCCGCGCGAGAGTACCGAAAAGCCATAGATGCTCATACTCAAGGGGTTGATTTAACAAAGGACCAAACGCAACAAAGTCGATTGGATTTGGGAACAGCTTACTCCCGTGGATTTTATAGAGGTTGGTTACGAGGGGTTCAACATCAGGAATTGGTCAACGGAACCTTCAGTGCGCACCGAGGGTCAAAGATCGGTCGGATTGAAAAAATACTTAAAAATGAAATGCGATTGATTTTAGATTTCGATATGGAGCTGTTCGCAGGAGATGGACTGCTTTGGGCTTTCAAGGATCAAGGTTCGATGATCGAAGAAGGGGCGCAAATTTATGAAGCTTTGCGCTTAAGACCTCGAGAGTACGCGCTCCGTTTTGCCAACAAAGTGGATTTAAGTTCAAAACTGAATGAGGCGTTTGTTTACTTAAATCACAGCACACGTTTAACCACTCAGGTCCAAAAGTCTGTAACGGATAAGTCTTTGTTAAAAAAAATTAATGTTGATATTGAAATTCATTTGGCTTTAGGGGAAAAACCCCAAGTAAAAATGAGAGATGGAATTTATGAAGTAAAAACTCAAGGATCTACAGAAGTTGCTTTAGCAGAGAAAAAAGCGGTATCAGATGATTTTCTTCGCGAGGAGTTGGGGGCGCTGGGTGGAACCGTTTTTCAGGCTCAGAAAATTGAAATTTTTAGAGAATCAGAGGCTCCACTTT
>DAIRER010000136.1:0-5678 GCA_036795495.1 Pseudobdellovibrionaceae bacterium
AATTGAAGTTGAGGAATCTTCTGTTAATTCGGAAGCAGGCGAGTGCATTGCCAAGATGTTAAGAAATGTCAGAGTCGGAAATTATTTATGCGACATGAATGTTCCTTACAAATGGAATGGCAAGTTTCCTTTGCTCAATACTGAGCGATTATAATTTTAATAAAGAGCGACTACCTTACCTTTTGAACTAAGATAAGTAGTATAAAAATACTACTTATCTGGTTTTCCGTCGTCCGTTATTTTCCCAATCTATCCGCTCCTGCTCTTTATAAACCCCGTAGGCCTTAATCCATACACTGACAAAATCCACGACCAGAATGAGGAGAACAGACACGCACGCAGTTATAAACTGCTTGCCCGAAACTGAGCGGTGGAACATATCGGCAATGGGAACGGAAAAAATCAATATCAGAAATAACAACCACGACCGCACGGCAAAACGGTAGAGAAAATAAAAGCGGTCATCCTCGTCAGGGCGTACATTATTTAAAAGCACTTGCTACCTGACCGACTAACCAAAAAAAACCCGCCACCGTAAAGGTAAGCGGGGTAGGGAATAGGAAAAGGATAAAAATGGAAACAAAGAAAAGGCAAAAAACAAAATCAATAAAATGCGTAATTTTTTTCTTAGGACGACCGACCTTTTCCATTCTCAGTAAATAGAAACAGAACCGGCCAAATCTTCAGCTTAGAACTTGTTTTTAACTGCTCTTATTCTTTTACTACTTCTTTAAGGCTTTTCTTTGAAGCTCTTTAAAAGAGTTTTCCTGAGGCTTAGGCTCCCCCAAAGGCCCCTGTCAGGGCAATGGGCGAAGACCATTGGGGCATATTTCATAGTATATATACTATATAAGTAAGTAGTAGTATCTTACTACTCATTATTTTCTCGCAAGCCTCGCGGATTATCGCCCGTCTTAGTGGCTCGGTCTCATTCAGGATTAGTCTTTTTCCGCCTTTCTTGACTTGCCCATCACTTGGGTTTTGCGGTTCTCCTGTGGATACTGATTGTTTCCCTTTGCTTACATTCTGCTAACTGGTTCTACCAGATAACTTATCGCCAGAACTTGGGCATACTCTTCAATCTTCGCCGGTATCTCGGCACGGTTCCGCTTGTTTTCCCTCGGCCCCGCTATGGCTTAATCACATTAACCAGAGCAGCCTCGTTCCTGTGATCGGGCTTATCCATCCGCCCTCATCTGCTCGCCAATATAAATGGAAAACTCCAAAAGCAGATTATTAAATGATGTTTTCCATTTATATCAACCTAAGGGGGTAAGTCTTATGAAATTTTACGGCTGGTTTATTAATCGCAAGGTGCTACCGGACGCGGCTATGCGCGTTTTCCTGCTATTCCGTTATCGCGCGGAGAATAACCCGCACTTACAGGTTAAAAAAATCGTGCCCTTCTCTCGCCGTGATGTCTGCTTTTCTACGGGCCTTTCTTACAACTCGGTTCAATCGGGTCTAAGAGAACTCGCACGGCTTAAACTTATCCAACTTGACCCACGTGATAACGGCTCAAAGCACGCGGCAAGATTGACCGAACCTACTGAATATAACTGGGACTTGATACAAGAGCGTTTAGGTTTCCGTTTCACGCCGACAACTGAAGTGGTAGAGCAAAAAATAACGACCGTCAAAAAGGTATGATCGTCAAAAACTGATGTTTTTCCTCTTAAAAATAATTATTAGGAAATTATAAATCTAATTTTCTAATAATTAGGCCGTCAAAGTTTGCGGTATCCAATTCCATTTAAGGATTATGAATAAGATTGGATACATTTGGACCGAAGAACAATTTAGAGAAGGTAGTAATATAGTATACAGAGTAAGGTCATTATCTTACCCTCATTCTATTGCTCTTATTAGAATTACACCGCACGACTACGAAATCTTTAAGGGCGAATACTCTCTTAAACTCAGCGAAGAACTCATCCTCTATAAACTCGCTAAAAGCCTAATGGACGACTATTTCCGTTATTCCTCGTAAAGGTCTCGGATGCGGCATTCAAGCGCCAAAGCAAGAGCGGCCAGCGTTTTAAAATTGATGTTATCGGCTTGTTTCCACTTAGTCAGGTTGTTGTAGTAATTCATTCCCAACCGCTCAGCTATTTGCTCGTAGGTTAAGCCGCTTTTTTCAATGGCCTCGGCAATTTTAAGCCGTGGCAACTTTTTACGTTTTTTCTTATAAAGGGCTTTAATATCTAATGTTTCATTGAGCAGGATTTAGAAATCCACGACTCGTCTATCAAGATTGAAGAGTTCATCAAGCGGACGGCCAGAAAAAAAGTAGGATAGCACCGCACTCACTCACAGAAAAACAAAGCATAAAAAAGTCCCGCCGATCATAACTCGGCGGAGTTTTTATTTTCAAGCGGCGTTGCTCGGTGGATCCACCGCTGCTCTTGGTTGGTTGAAGTTTTTTTTAGCGTGGTTGGAAAATGGTTGAATTATAAAAATCAGTTCTCGTTAGCCTAAAAATGAGAAGGCCGAAAAAATTATTAATAACTATCGGAAATTATTAAATTAATAAGCCCGCTTTGCGGGACTTCAATAATTTATGGATTTTTGTGTAATCGTTTTTAATAAAGGTAGAAATTGGCGGAGAGGAAGAGATTCGAACTCTTGTTACACTTTTGGTGTAAACTCGCTTTCCAAGCGAGCGCCTTCAGCCACTCGGCCACCTCTCCAAATGCAAATAAATAAAGAATTCAGAATGGTTATCATGACCCTTGATTCAGAGTCCAGTCGAATTTTTAATAATATTCCGCTAAACATCAAAAAGTTGAACATCAAAAAAAGGATTGTCCTGAAGGGACATAAGTGATTAAGACAGCAACACGTTGAATAAACTAAATTTCAGAGCAAATTGAGACATAACAGGGAAGTAGAGCGGAGAAGCAATGAGAATATCAGTAGTGGGCGCCGGTTTGGCGGGAACAGAGTGTGCCCTACAATTGGCACACAAGGGCTATGACGTTGACCTTTATGAAATGCGCCCTCAAACACAAACCCCAGCACACAAAACCGGTGAATTTGCCGAGCTGGTCTGCTCAAATTCTTTTGGTAGCGAGGGAGCTATTTCGGGACCTGGTCAGCTGAAATATGAAGCCCAGCTTCTAGGCTCATTTATTCTTAAAACTGCTAAAGAATATCAAGTGCCCGCGGGGCAAGCCCTAGCTGTGGATCGCGAACGCTTTGCCAAAGAGCTCTCTAATGTAGTTCAAAACGAACCTCGAATTCAAGTTCACGCAAAAGTTGTAGAACGACTGAGTGATATTCCTAGGCCTGCCGTTTTGGCTACCGGTCCATTGACCCATGAAAGTTTAGCCGAAGATTTAAAGGTATTTTTTGGAGGCGATTTTCTTTATTTTTTTGATGCCATCGCGCCCATTGTTGATGCCGATACAATCAATATGGATATCGCCTGGAAAGCGGATCGATATGATAAAGGGACTGCCGATTATATCAATTGTCCTATGAACAAAGAAGAATACGAGAATTTTATAGCGGCAATTCAAGGGGCTCGAAAAATTGAGCCTAAGGACTTTGAAAAAACGAATTTCTTTGAAGGGTGTATGCCCATTGAAGTGATGGTGGATCGCGGAGTAGAAACCCCTCGCTTTGGCCCGATGAAACCCGTGGGTTTAAAAAATCCACGTACCGGAAAAGACGCCTGGGCCATTGTGCAATTAAGACAAGATAATCGTGAAGCCACGGCCTATAATATTGTTGGATTTCAAACTCGAATGGCCTATGCAGAACAAATGCGTGTTTTTCGAATGATTCCAGGTCTTGAAAATGCAGAGTTTTTAAAGCTGGGAAGTATACATCGTAATTTATTTATTAACTCTCCGCTGTGTTTAAATCCTGATCTTTCAAGCAAAAAAGACGAACAATTATTTTTTGCAGGTCAAATAACGGGAGTAGAAGGATATTTTGAGTCCACTTGCACGGGCCTAGCTGTGGCTCATTTTTTAGATCAAAAACTGAAAGGAAAACCATTCTCTCGATTTCCTAGAGATTCTGCCTTGGGTTCACTTCTTGAATCTATAACGGCTCCAGAACGTGCGGAAAACTTTCAACCTACAAATATTAATTTTGGGTTATTCCCCTCTATTCAAGAGCGCAATAAAAAACTTAAAAAAGAAAAACAAATTCAATCCGCGCGTCAGTCCATGGAAAATTGGGTTAAATCGTAAAAAAATTCCATAGCTGAAAGACGTTTAAATCAGATCTGGTCAAGGACTGCGTAAGGCTTACCCGGTAAGACTTACAAGCCTTGCGCCCGGGTTCGGGACTGGGTTATCAAGACTAGCTTCTAAATTTTAATATTTGATTAAAGGAAAACCGGCTGTGCGTTCATTTGCCTTTATATTTATAGCTTTTAATTCGCTCGTATTTAACGGATGCGATTCCTTTTATTTTGATTCTGAGAAAATTCAAAATAAATTTCAAAATGATTTAAATCTACGCCCTAAAAAAGAACTTATTGTTTTAACTACACAAACCGGAGTTTCATTCTACAAAAAAGGATCAAAAGTCATCGGTGGTATTGATCATGATCTATTAAGTCAATTCAGTAAAACCTACGATATTCCAATTAAATTTAAAGTTGTTAAAAATGAAGAAACGGCTTTGTTTGAATTATCAGAAGGGAAAGGGGATCTAGCTACGGGGCGATTTTCTTTGAATCATTTAAAGAAAAATTCAAATTTACTTGTTGGACCCAGCATTGAAGAAAGTCCGTTAGCACTATTTTGTAAAAAGAAGAAAGGACTTTCTTCTTTAGAGAATTTAACAAATCAATCAGTTCTGGTCATGAGCCCACATGAATCAACTGCGGAAGTTTTAAAAATTAAAAAAATAAAAAATGTAAATGTAAAGGTTCAAGATTCATCCAATTCGGTAGAACTTTTTAGTCAACTTTTAAGGGGTAAGGTCGACTGTATTTTGGCAGATCAATGGCAGGGCCTTATCCGTTTAAAATCACACTTAAAATTCACTCGAATTCATGATTTTCAAGAAAAGCATTCCATTCACTGGATGGTCCACCCCAATAATAAATCCTTAAATGATTTGCTGCACGTATGGACGCGAAAAGCCGCTCGTGAGGATTATGTTTTATCCATTTTAGATAAAAATAGATCCCCCTTTTTGGCTCTTGATAAGATGGATGTTTCCAATTTTTCTCGACTGAGGGTTAATACACTGCCGATCTATAAAGATGTATTTCAAAATGCGGGTATGATTTTTGATCTTCCATGGGAGTTGATTGCAGCAATTTCATTTCAGGAATCAAAATGGAATCCCGAGGCCGTTAGTTTTACAGGTGTAAAAGGTTTGATGCAAATCACCAAAGATACAGAGAAGTTTTTAGGTATCCGAAGTCGTCAAGATCCGATCGAAAGTATATGGGGCGGAGCTAAATATGTTAGATTTATCTATGACCAAATGAGTCCTAAGATAGACCCTTCAGATCGTATCTCATTAACGCTGGCGGCTTATAATATAGGGCTTGGGCATTTGCGAGATGCTCAAAAATTAGTGGAACGCCGTGGAAAAAATCCAAACTCTTGGAAAAACATAAAAGAGGTCCTGCCTCTTTTAGAAAAAGCCACTATTGGAGCAGGACTTCAATATGGAGTGGCCCGAGGCGGAGAGGCCTTGGCCTATGT